>PKTC01000203.1 GCA_002869305.1 Marinilabiliales bacterium | reverse complement strand
AATTGCAAGGCAAATTCAGGTTTTGCAAAAAAAGACTCTATCCGTTTTTACAATGAATTGAACGAAAGTTTTCAAACCAACCTGGATAGTTTAATTAATCTTTGGTATGTAAAAAATGCCATGAAAGCAGATTATAACTCAAATCTTGATTCATCGGTAATTCCAGAATTTCCAGACTCTGTATATATTGAACGACTCCAAAATATACCATCCATAATCGATTTGTCTTACAATAAAATTGTTCGCAATTACATTCATGTTTACACCAAACAACGCAGAGAAAGTGTTGAAACCATGATTGGGATGAGCGATTATTACTTTCCTAAAATTGAAGAAATATTTGAAAGTTATGGATTGCCCACCGAACTAAAATACATGGCTATTATTGAATCTGCCTTAAATCCAAGGGCGGTTTCCAGGGTTGGAGCAACAGGTATGTGGCAATTTATGTATGGTACTGCACGGATGTATGACCTAACTGTAAATTCTTATGTTGATGAACGACGCGATCCAATAAAGTCTGCACATGCTGCTGCTTTATTTATGAAAGACTTATATGCAATGTTTAACGACTGGACACTTGTTATTGCAGCTTACAATTGTGGACCAGGAAATGTAAATAAAGCCATTCGTCGATCAGGAGGGAAACGTGATTTCTGGGAAATTTACTATCGTCTGCCAAGAGAAACTCGTGGTTATGTACCAGCATACATTGCAGCAACTTATACTTTTAATTATTACAGCGAACACAATCTGAATCCACGATATCCGGAAATTCCAATTGCTACTGATACGATTATGGTTTCTGATAATTTGCACTTAAAACAAGTTTCAGAAGTTTTAGACATTCCATTAAAGGCATTGCGAGATTTAAATCCACAATACAAAATAGATATTATTCCTGCAAAAGCAGGCAGATACCCAATAACCATTCCAATAGAATATACAGGAAAGTTTATAGAACTTCAGGATTCAATATTCGCGTTTAAAGATTCTATTTATTTTAATGCTGATAATTCCATAAAAAATCCTCAGCACTCCTATTATGTTCCGCAAGCACCTACAAATAGAGATAAGCTTATTTATACCGTGAAATCGGGTGATAATCTGGGTTATATTTCGGAATGGTATCATGTTAGAACATCTGATATTCGATATTGGAATAATATTCGAGGAAACATGATTCGTGTAGGGCAAAAATTAAATATTTATGTTCCGACAGGAACCGCTTCAAAATATGCAGATATTAATACCCTTTCGTTTGATGAAAAACAAAGAAGAATAGGAAAATCGACAATCCGTGCTGAAGAAATTACAACTGAACCGCAAGACAGTAAATACATTTATTATAAAGTTCGGTATGGAGATACCTTATGGGAAATTGCTAAAAAATATTCAGGAGTAACGGAAAATGACCTAATGAAGCTTAATAACATGACCAGCGGAAAATCATTAAAGGCCGGTGAGTATATTAAAATAAAACTGAAAGGGTAATTTAGGTTAATTGAGCAGCAAGTTTTTCAATATCTTCTTTAGCAGATTTGTCATTATAGGCATCTCCAACATCATAAGATTCTGATGTAACAGTGTCTATATATTCAATGCCCAATGCTTTAAATGATCTTTTAAACATTTCCTTTGTCAAATCACAGTCACCATCTCCAGATCCTGCGGGAAGAATTAGTGCCGCTTTTTTTACTTTGAGTTTCATATTTACAAAGTATGGTCTGAATCGATCTAAAAGCATCTTGGTTTGTGCAGAAGGGCCAAACCAATAAATTGGAGTACCTAAAATAATTACATCAGCGGTATCAATCTTAGCATAGAGTTCGGGCATTCCATCTCCTAAAATACAAGTTAATTTATCCGATTTACAGGCACGACAGTCAACACAGGGATTTATAGTGTAATCGTACAAATACAATTGTTCTGTATGATAATTACTGCTTAATTGATTTACCAAGTATTCAGCTAAAATTGAAGTGTTACCTTTTCTTCTTGGACTACCATTTAAAACCAATAAATTCTTCATATAAATTATCTTATTTTAGGGTTCGACGACATGTAAAAAGTTATATTGGCTCCATCAGCAATATCTGAATGTAAAATATAATTTCTATTTAATTCCTGGCCATTAAGAATTAGCTTTTCAACATAAACATTTTGTTCGCCTTGATTTTTAGTATTAATGGTTATCTTCTTCCCATTCTCCAGGTTAATAGTAGCCGATTTTATAAGCGGGCTTCCAATAGCATACTCATTACTTCCAGGACAAACCGGATAGAACCCCAAGGCACTAAATATATACCAGGCCGACATTTGTCCTTCATCATCATTACCACACAAGCCATCTGGAGTATTAGAATACATAGATCTCATGATCATACGGACCCGAGCCTGGGTTTTCCATGGTTCATCAGTCCAGTTATATAAATATGCTATATGATGTCCGGGTTCATTCCCATGCACGTAATTACCAATAATCCCATCGCGAGTTATATCCTCGGTTCCTTCGAAAAATTTATCATCAATATGCATAGTAAATAGGGTGTCCAGATGTTTTGCAAATTTCGACTTTCCACCCATCATTTCAATCATTTTTTCAGGATTATGAGGAACATATAAACTATAATTCCATGCATTTCCTTCGATAAAACCCTGCCCATGTGTGCTTAGCTTATTAAAATCTTTCCTCCACTCTCCATTTGAAAATTTAGGTCGCATAAAACCAATGGTTGAATCGAAAACCTGATTAAAATTTTCTGACCTGGTGATAAAATCCTGGTAGGTTTTTTCATCTTTAACAGACTTAGCGATTTGTGCAATACACCAATCATCATAAGCATACTCTAAAGTTTTAGAAACTGATGATGAGTTCAAATCTTCGGGCACATAACCCAACTTCATGTAATATTCCAAGCCATCATATGCTTTATACGATGCCGTATTTATACAAGCTTTAAGTATTTCTTGTTGATTAAAACCACTATTCAAATTTCCTTTGACAAGTGCATCGGCTATTACCGAAACACTATGATAACCTATCATACACCAGTTCTCGTTTGCATAATGCGACCATACCGGTAACATTTTATGCACACTTTGATTATAATGAGCCATCATGGATTTTACCATATCGGCATTTCTTTTCTGTTGTACAATATTAAATAATGGATGCAAGGCACGGTAAGTATCCCATAAAGAAAATATAGTGTAATTTGTAAAGCCATTTGCATAATGAATATTTTGATCAAGACCTTTATAAGCACTATCCACATCCATATATGTGATTGGTCCAAGAAAACTATGATACAATGCAGTATAAAAAGTCTCTTTGTCTTTTAATGTTAAAGCATCAATATCAATTTTAGCTAATTCTTTATTCCATAAATTCTGGCTTTCATTTTTAACCTTATAAAAATCCCAGTGTGGCAGTTCTGTTTTTAGGTTTTTTAATGCACCTTCAGTGCTTACTGAGGATAACGCGAATTTTATTTTTATTTTTTCGTTTTCTTCTGTTTTAAAATCAAAATATGCTTTTATATTTTCGCCCGCCATTTCGGGGAAGTTTCTTGATTCATCGAATTTTCGCCAGAATCCTCTATAAACATTTTTATCATATTTCTTATAACCATACTGTAGAATTGGTTTCGAAAAAACCATAGCAAAATACACTGTTCTTGTTCGTGCCCAACCATTTGTTTGTCTGAAGCCAGTAATTAATGTGTCGTTTTCAACTCGTAAAAAAGTCCAAATGTTTTTTTCTTTATAGTTATATATTCCATATGTCAAATCCAAAATAATATGTGTACTGTCAGATTTTGGAAAAGTATATTGATGAAACCCCACTCTATTTGTTGCTGTAAGTTCGGCAACAATATTATAATCCAATAATTCTACTTTATAATATGCAGGTTCTGCTATTTCATTTTCATGCTTAAATTTTGATCGAAATCCGCTTTTAGAGTCATTTGCAATTCCCGGGTTTAATTTTAATTCTCCAACAGTTTGCATAATTAAAAAATCACCTAAATCTGAATGCCCTGTTCCACTGAAATGTGTGTGTGAAAATCCTACTATGGTATTATCTTTATATTGATATCCTGAACAATAATTATAAACTGTTCCATTATATTTTCCATCTTGTTCATATTGAATTGTATCAGTTTCCTGACTCAACTGTACCATGCCAAATGGAACTGTAGCACCGGGATAAGTGTGTCCCATATTTTTAGTTCCAACAAAAGGGTTCACAAATTGAACATAATTCTTTATGGTTTGAGTATAACTTGTGTGAAATAGGAAGAAATATAATCCTATAAATAGTAAGGCGACTTTTTTCATGAGAAAATTTAAAAAAGATAAATAGAGCTTAAAGAGTAAGCTATCATTAGTATCGCAATACAATAATATATTAACACATTTTTGTGTTTTGCGATACTCTCCTGAGATTTATTTGAAAAAATGAACCCCAGGTTGGCAATCAAAAGAGCAAATATCATTAAAACAATATGCTCAATGGGCCACAATCTTTTCGAAACCATTTTAACTCCACCATCTGCACTTACATAATCGTACCCTAAAGAAGATCCCAGGTTCGAAAATAGGATTAACCCAAAAATAAGTTGAAGATATAAATTAACTATAAAAGCTGATGATAATACCTTGTCGGTTAAAGTATATACTTTTTTACGAACTATTCCCAGTATTGATCGAAGAATTAAAATAATGGCAATTAGAAGAAATGCGCCGCTTATGATGTAATGAAATATTTTTATTAAATAGAATCCTTTTTGTAATTCCATAGCTATCATTAAAAGTTTATCCAAATTAACAGATTTTTTCAATAACAACCAATACCGCTGAAGTAATCATCAAGAACATTCGAACCGCTATAAAAGAAAAAAAGTTGTTAGCTTGCCGACTAACAACTTTGATTCTATCAATTAATTCTTTTTTTACGCTATAAAAAAATTATCTCTTAATTTTCTAATACAAACATATTAATCAAATCTGAAGAAAATCTGTAGTGTAAAATTTTATTGGAAAAAATAAACGTTCTATCGGAAAAATTCTATACGAAATACATGCATATCTTTGTATACATAGGAAATATTGAAATTATAAACTTCACATATTTTTTTTACAATAGCCAATCCTAATCCTAAAGATTCTGAAGATTTTGAAGATTTATGGAATCTTTTAAATAAATCTTCAGAATTCATTTCTTTTTTCGGTCCGGAATTTGAAATTTCTATCATATTATTTCCTTGTTCAATGATAATTTCTCCTTTTGAAACATTATGCCGGATAGCGTTTTTAATTAAGTTAACAAATAAGATTTCCGCTAAATATGGATTCATCTTTACAGTAAATTCTGATTTTACATTATTTCTTACTGATATCTTTTTTGATTCTATGATATCTTCAAGTTGATCAATCTGATTGGTAATAATTGATTTAATGTTCACATTTTGAGATTCGGGAAATTGTCTGTTTTCAATTTTTGCTAATAATATTAAAGTGCTATTCAGGCGAGATATGCGATTTGATGCTTCGTAGGCATCCACCACAGCTTTATACTGATTTTCATCTAAATTCCCGGATTGCAGCAGCAATTCCATTTTTGAGTTGATAATGGCTAACGGATTTTGAATTTCATGAGAAGCATTTTCTGTATATTATTTAAGATTCAAGTAATCAGAATTAATCCTATCGGTCATAGAATGTATTACGGCATTTAAATCATTGAATTCTTTTATGTCTGATTCCTGCAATGCAAATTGCTCATGGCTATTCACATCATATTTTCCTATCTTACGAATGGTGTCATAGAAAATGTTCCATGATTGTTTTAAAGTGATCCTATTCATTACTAACAATGAAACAATTAGCACTATAACCAACACTGTTAATATTAAAAAAATCCGAATAATAAGTAAATCAGACTCTTCCATCGATTTAAAAATCTGAACATACAATTTTTGATTATTATGTGTAACCAAAAAACCCAATGTTCTGAAAGGAACGTAGCGATTTTGAGCTTCATTAAAAATTAAAGTGTCGGAATATGTAACCGCAGGCAAATCTTCACTAACATCTATTGGAGTTATAACAATTCTTTCATCGGGATTAGGAGGTATTTTATTAATAGGATCATCGGTATTTAATTTATTCAAAATACTGGTTTTTCGCTTTTCCAATTCAAAGTTTAAGTTTTGATCAACTTGCTCGCGTAATAAAAAATAAAAAGCCAAGATCCCAAATAAAAATATGAAAAGGGTTACCGATAAAAAGTTCAGTGTGGTTTTTGTTAATAGTTTCATCCTATTGATAAATCAAATTTATATCCAACTCCGTAGACTGTTTGAATGTAATCTTCGCAACCAAGATTCAATAATTTTTTTCGTAAGTTTTTTATATGTGTATATATAAAATCAAAAGAATCGGCTGTATCCATAAAGTCACCCCAAAGATACTCCGCTAAGCTAATTTTAGTTATTACCTTATTTTTATTAGAGATAAAAAACAAAAGTAAATCGTATTCCTTCTTAGTTAACTTAACTTCTTTCTCGTGAACAAATACGCGATGCTCCTCAGATAAGATTCTAATTTCATTCACTTCAATTTCATTCTGACCACTAAAGTTTAATCTCCTATTAATGGACTTTAGATGTGCATTTAACTCTGCTAAATGAAAAGGTTTGGTTAAATAATGATCTGCTCCTATTTCGAGTCCTTCAATTCTATTCTCCAATGAATTCCGGCCTGAAATAATAATAATACCTAATGTGATTAACTTTTCTTTTATCTTTTTTATAATTTCTAATCCACTTCCATCTGGCAGGTTTATGTCAACAATTGCACAATCGTACTGATAAAGCTCAATTTTTTCAATTGCATCTTCAAAGCTATATACTGCTTCACACAAATGTCCTTCAGTTGTTAAATATTCAACTACTGATTCGGATAAAGGCTTTTCATCTTCTATAATCAGAATTTTCAAAATCCAGAATTTAAATTTCTAAGTTATCAAATTTATAAATAATCTTAAGCAAATCTAAAAATATCGAATTATTTGCGGTTGAGTCATAATGAAAGAATTCTAGTGTTATCATTTTTCTGGAAATCATCCTATAAATATAAATCGATCTCAGAATAATCAAAAAACAACATATTAATCATTTAAGCTTTTATTTTAAAGAAATATTGATATATTTAGAAATCAAATTGAAAGCATTGAAGTTTATCTAAATGAAGCCTTACAAAATCCTTTTGTACCTGATAAGTGTTTTTCTTGTGCTTTCTATTCTCTCATTTGTTTTTCCAAAAGAAGGTATTCAGATTAATACTAATTTATTTCTGAGATTCCCAAATATTAAGACCTTTCTTAAAACAGAAGAATCAAAATACGCTGATATCTCAGAAATACTGGAATATCATCAAGCCGAAATCATGGAAAATATTAGTGATTTGAGCATTGATACATTAAAAAACCTGAAAGATAGTGTATATAATATTGCAGACTCATTAATAGCAGAAATGCCAACAGACACTTTAGCTGAAGAAAAAAATTACAACGACATTACTACAGCAAAGCAGCCGGGTTCGGTGCTTCAACAACTTGAATATCCTGAAGGAAACAAAAATGTTTTGTATCCATTTTTTGATCATTTAAGAAATTTAAATCAATCGGGCGAGTTGATTCGTATTTTACATTATGGAGACTCACAAATAGAAGGAGATCGAATAAGTTCTTATATCCGAAATGAGTTACAAAAGGAATTCGGAGGATCAGGAATCGGAATGTTTGCCCCTGTTATTATTAAAGGTACAAATATTTCAATGGATCTTAAATTAAATGGTAGTTGGGAACGCTTTACGATGCACAGCATAAAAAACAGAAATATCTTTCACAATAGACTTGGTGCTTTAATGAGTTTTGGGCGGTTTGCTCCAATTAATTCATTTGACAACAAAATGTTTTTTGGAGAAATCAACCTTCACAAATCAAATATAACATATGCAAAAACAAGAAAATTTAAACAATGTAGAGTTTTTTATGGATATAATGAAAAACCGTTTATTGCAGAATTAAAATATAAAGAAAACACACTCGATGCAGAATTAATTGGAACTTCAAAGCAATTGAACACATTAAAATGGGATATTGATGGCTCCCTTGATGAAATAACAATTAGTTTTAAAGGAGAAGATAGTCCGGACGTTTATGCTATTGCCTTAGACGATCATTCAGGAATAGCCGTTGATAACATCCCTTTGCGAGGAAGCAGCGGAACAGATTTTACAAAAACCGATTTGGCATTTCTTAGATCGATGTATCAGAAAATAAATGCCAAATTAATTATCATGCAATTTGGTGTTAACTTAGTTCCATATGCCGTTGATGATTATTCGTATTACGAAAAACAGTTTTACAAACAACTTAAAACTTTAAAGGGCTTACGACCTGATATTTGTATTCTAGTTATCGGTGTCTCTGATATGTCGCAAAATATAAATGGAAGACTTGTTTCTTATTCAAACGTTGTGAAAATAAGAGATGCACAAAAGAATGCTGCATTTAAAGCAGGTTGTGCATTTTGGGATATGTACGAAGCAATGGGAGGAAAAAATTCAATGCCAGCATGGGTAAATAATAAACCTCCGTTGGCACGCACCGATTACACGCACTTTACCTGGAAAGGATCCGTGGTTATTTCCAAAATGTTTTATGAAGCATTAATGAAAGATTATAATGAATATCTTAAAAATGAGAATATTAATAATTAACATCATACTTTTTGTAAATACTTTTTTAATGTTAGGTCAGAACAGTTGTGACACACTTCCTTTAATTCGATGCGATGAAAATTTAATTCATAATATACAGGAAGAAAATTTAAGACCATTAATTGACAAATTTCAGAATATAAAGTCTGAAAAACACGAACCAATCAGAATAGTGCACATAGGTGATTCTCATTTACAAGCGGGCTTTATAACAGAAAAAATTAAACAGGAACTATTTCAGAGATTTAGCCAAGATACCATTGCATCGCCAGGATTTGTTTTTCCATATACCATTGCCCAAACCAATAATCCTTTTTTCTATAATTTAAATTATAAAGGAGATTGGGATTGGTGCAAAAATGTTGATTTTGAAAAGACCTGTAGACTAGGATTATCAGGGATAACTGTCAGAACCAAAGATTCTCTATCATCCATTCAATTGAAAATGGAAAACGAGAAATATAATGATCCTATTAATTACTATTTTAACAGGATCAGGATATTACACTCGTCTAATCCAATTAGTATTAAAGTAAATGGAATAGAAGCTAATACTCAGGATGGAACCTCAGTTATACAACTAAATAATATCACTGATTCTATTTCGGTTGAAATCAAAAATCCTCTTAAGGGAGAATTTTTCGAATTATATGGAATCATATTAGAAAATGAAGCATCAAAAATAAACTACCATACTATTGGTGTTAATGGCGCTACCGCACAATCATACTTAAAATGCGATTACTTTTCGAGACATTTAATGACTATTGATCCCGACTTGGTTATTTTATCCTTAGGAACCAATGAAGCCTTCAATAAAGACTTTAATCCGATCGAGCATGAATATGTTTTAAAGGATTTAATTCTGCAAATAAAAGATGTTACTCCTGACACAGACATCATACTAACCATACCGAACGATCATTTTAAAAATGGAAAATCAAACATTAACGTTGAAAGTGTGAGAGAAAATATAATTAAAATAGCAAAAGAATTTAATTTATCTTATTGGGATTTTTATACAATCATGGGCAGCCAGGCATCGATGGAAAAATGGCACGAGAAAGGACTAACTGGAGATGATAAAATTCACTTTAAAAAGAAAGGATATGCAATACAAGGTGAGTTATTTGCTAGAGCACTAATTAATTTAATAGATAACTTTTAGTGGATTTTTTAAAGGACATATTATTGTACTCTGAAACAAAGCCCCTACTATTTACCAGGCTTTATTTCTGGGGATTTTTAGCCATATTATTAGGTATTTATTCAATCATCTACAAAAAAAATCCTTTAAGAAATGCTTACTTGTTTTTTATGAGTCTGTTTTTTTATTACAAATCAGGAGGTTATTTTTTTACATTACTTATATTTTCAACCATTGCAGATTTTACTTTAGGGCAATTAATTTATAGTTCCAAAACCACACTAAAAAAGAAACTTTTTGTAGCAACTAGCATAATTATTAATTTAAGTCTTCTGGCTTATTTTAAATACACCTACTTTTTTACTGATATCCTGAACAAAACATTTCATACCCAATTTGAAGTATTCAATTACCTGGCTTCGTGGACCAATAATTTAAGTGGTTCTAACTTTGATATTTCGCGTATTATTTTACCCGTTGGAATTTCATTTTATACATTCCAAACAATTAGTTATACCGTTGACGTATATCGCAATAAAGTAAAACCAGTAAAAAACATCATTGATTTTGGTTTTTATGTTTCTTTTTTTCCTCAACTAGTTGCTGGACCAATTGTTCGTGCTGCTGAATTTGTTCCTCAGCTATACCAAAAATATAGGTTAACTAAACAAGAATTTGGACATGCTTTATTTCTAATATTGAATGGTTTAGTTAAAAAAATGCTCATCTCAGATTATATATCTATAAATTTTGTTGATAGAATATTTGACTCTCCTTCCGCTTTTACCGGCTTTGAAAATTTAATGGCTGTATATGGATATTCTATTCAAATCTATTGCGATTTTTCTGGATATACTGATATCGCCATTGGAGTTGCTCTATTGTTGGGTTTCAGATTACCGATAAATTTTAATTCCCCTTATAAAGCGATAAACATTACAGATTTTTGGCGAAGATGGCATATTTCGCTTTCCACCTGGTTGCGCGACTATTTATATATACCTCTTGGAGGAAATAAAAAAGGAAAAACCAGAATGTATGTTAACCTTATGATAACCATGCTTTTGGGTGGATTGTGGCATGGCGCAAACATACGTTTTGTAATTTGGGGAGGATTACATGGAATTGGCCTGGTGATTCATAAACTTTGGGTAAAACTAAATCTATCACTAAGTAAATATTATACAACAAAGTCAAGCAAAAATATTCTTTACAGGTTTATTTCAATATTTACAACTTTTCATTTAGTTAGTTTTGCCTGGATTTTCTTCAGAGCTGAAAATATGGATAAAGCCATGAATATGATTCATCAAATCATTGAGAACTTTCAGTTTAAATTAATTCCTATCATGGTGTCTTCATATTTCAAGATCTTTTTAATAACTCTTATTGGGTTTACCATTCATTGGTTACCTTCAAGATTTAAAGAAAGTTACCGAGGATGGTTTATAAAATCGCATATTGTAATAAAGGTCATTCTAGCCACAATTATCATATTTATTCTATATCAGGCTAAGTCAGCCGAGATACAACCATTTATATATTTTCAGTTCTAGTATTGTTAAAAATCCATAAAATCATTTAAACTTGAACTACATAGTTAATAAATATCAATATTCTTGTCTTATTTTTCCTACTTTTGTCAATTCAATATAAACTCAAATGAATAACAATGCGCGGATTTGGTAAAATTCTAAAATATATGCTTCCCTATTGGGGAAAAGGAATTTCGAGTATATTACTTTCACTGTTAGCAACCATATTTTCTATATTTTCTTTTACTATGGTTATTCCCTTTTTGGGAATATTATTCGAAAATCAACCTTTAGTTGATAATCCTGGTGAATTAGCATTTAATGCTGAAGCCATTAAACAATATTTTTATTATTTCCTAAGTCAGATTATTGTAACCAAAGGAGCTCGATATGCTTTATTAACAGTAAGTATTCTGGTAGTAATCTTTGTTTTCTTTAAAACTCTATTACAATATCTAAGCAATTATGTCATGGCACCTTTACGCAATGGTGTTGTGCGAGATATTAGAAATCACCTTAATAAAAAAATTCTTGAATTGCAGGTTTCTTATTTTACTGAGGAGAGAAAAGGAGATATTATTTCAAGAATGACAAGTGATGTACAGGAAGTTGAAGTATCTGTTGTACGCTCTTTAAACAATGCCGTAAAAGCTCCCATAACAATAATTGTTTACTTAGGAGTTTTATTAATGATGAGTCCTTTCCTAACTTTATTTGTAATCTTACTCCTTCCCATTTCAGGTGCTGTTATCGGAAGAATTGGAAAATCACTTCGAAGAAAATCTGTTAAAGGACAAGCAAAGTTAGGCCTAATCCTTTCATATATTGAAGAAACTTTGTTTGGTCTTAGAATAATAAAGGCATTTAATACAGAACAGAAAATAAATCAGCGTTTTGTAGATGAGAATAATTCCTATACGCGTTTAATGAATAAAATCTGGAGAAGAAAAGATTTAGCCGGTCCATCGAGTGAATTTATGGCTACTATTGTAATTATTATCATTATGTGGTATGGAGGAAGTATGGTTCTTAATCAAGATTTTACCATGTTACCTCAGACATTTATTGCATATCTGGTAATTTTTTCTCAAATCATTCCTCCATCTAAAGACTTGTCAACAGCATACTATAATCTTCAGAGAGGATTAGCATCACTAGATAGAATAGATGAAATACTTGATGCAAACATTACTATTAATGAAAAACCTGATGCAAAACCAATTCAAGATTTTAAAAATTTTGTTGAATACAAGAACATAAGTTTTAAATATATTGAAGATTACGTTCTGAAAAATATCAATTTAAAAATAGAAAAAGGAAAGACCATTGCATTGGTAGGTCAGTCTGGTTCTGGTAAATCAACCCTTGTTGATTTATTACCTCGATTTTACGATATTGTGGAAGGAGAGATCATCATTGATGGGGAAAATATTCAAGATTTAAAAGTTAAAGATCTAAGAAACTTAATGGGTATTGTTAGCCAGGAATCTATTCTTTTTAACGATACCATTTTCAATAATATCGCATTTGGAATGGAAAATGCCACCGAAGAAGAAATTATTGCTGCTGCTAAAGTTGCAAATGCACATTATTTTATTCTGCAAACAGAAAATGGTTACCAGACAAATATTGGCGATAGAGGCAGTAAACTTTCCGGAGGACAAAGACAAAGACTTAGTATTGCAAGAGCAGTATTAAAAAACCCTCCTTTATTGATACTCGACGAAGCAACTTCTGCATTAGATACAGAGTCCGAAAAACTAGTTCAAGATGCTCTGTTTAAATTAATGGAAAACAGAACATCTATAGTTATTGCACACCGTTTATCAACGGTTCGTGATGCGGATGAAATTTGTGTTTTACATGAAGGTGCAATAGTCGAAAGAGGAAAACACCAAGAGCTTCTAGAAAAAAAAGGGGTTTACAAAAAACTGCACGACCTGCAGATTTTTGCTTAAGAGTTTTAAAGGAGTGTTTTTTAGCATTCCTTTTTTGAGGCAAAAAGAATAATTAAATGAATCCTTTTGGTATTTTTTTCGTATTTTAGATAATATATGACATTATTCTCTTTTAAATGCTGATATGAAAAATTGTATACCAGCTTTTTTTATTTTATCTCTCTTGTATTTATCTGTTATTTTAAATAATAAGTCTGCTGCGCAAACTTACAGGATTGATTCTAATGAATATAGCATAGATACCATTGAGGTTATGCTAAAAAAATCAACCGGTGTAAATAAAATTCCATACTATTATATTTTAACAGATTACTATATTTATCATTCTCCCGACAAAGCCGTTAGACTTGCAAATGAGTTTTTAGTTCTCGCTGAAAACTATGACAGCACTTATATAATTGAATACTGTTACCAAATTTTAGGCGAAGCTTATTTTTTCCAGGAGGATTATGAGAACTCACTCAAATATTTTAAAAATTTTCTGAATGCTCAAGTTGAAAAGGATAATCTTAACGGAATTGGAAAAGCATACAACAATTTAGGAATTGTATACCGTTCAATGGATAAATATTCAGAAGCTATCCTTTGTTATGAAAAGTCTTTAGAAATAAATTTAAAGCTTAATGATATTAATGGACTAAGTAGTATATATAATAATCTGGGCGTATTGCATGAGCATTTAAATTTATTTGCGCAATCCAGAGATTATTATAATAAGTCACTTGACATTGAATTAAAGCTGGGAGACCAGGAAGGAATTTCAACCTCATACTTAAACATGGGAGGTATAAATCTTAAGCTTCGAAATTTTCAAACTGCAGTCGATTATTGTAATAAAAGCGTAGAAATTTGCGAAAAATTCGGTTTTAAACATTCACTTGAACTTAACTATGACATCCTCTATCAAATTTATAAAGAAAAGGGAGAAACAGACAGGGCGCTAGTATATCTTGAGAAATTCTATGAACTAAAAAATCAAAGAATAAACGAGGAAACAAGCACTCAAATTGCAGAAATAGAACTGAAATATCAATCTGATAAAAAGGAACAAGAGATAAAATTGCTTCAAAAACAAAAGCGTCAAAAGAACATTGTAAATATTGTTGGATTTTCTATTCTCTTTGTCTTTCTTATATTAGGATTTATACTCCTAAGAATTAATAAACTAAAAAGAATTAACAATCAGGCTCTAAGAATACGCAACGCTGAAGTACTTCAACAAAAGGAAGAGATTGAGGCACAGCGAGATGAAATTGAGGCGCAACGAGATGAGATAAAAAGACAAAAAGATCTTTCGGAGCTGCAAACAAATAAAATCCTTAAACAAAATAAGGATATTACAGATAGTATTGAATACGCCAAGCATATACAAATAGCTTTATTTCCTGATAAGATTACCCTTCAAAAAGTACTAAAAAATGGATTTTGCTTATTTAAACCAAAAGATATTGTTAGCGGTGATTTTTATTGGGTTGGACATACGCAAAACAAATCTGTTATTGTCGCTGCTGATTGTACAGGTCATGGTGTTCCCGGAGCATTTATGAGCATTATCGGTAT
The DNA here is from genome assembly GCA_002869305.1 of Marinilabiliales bacterium. Taxonomy (GTDB): domain Bacteria; phylum Bacteroidota; class Bacteroidia; order Bacteroidales; family UBA12077; genus UBA12077. The sequence continues at coordinate 9,069 of PKTC01000203.1, read as the reverse complement.
TAATTTTTTAAATGAAATTGTTTACGATGAACTAATTACTGCTCCTAACGAAATTCTCAATGAATTGCGTAAGAAAATTATTAAAACCATGGTTCGAGCAAATAGAATAGATGAATCGAAAGATGGAATGGATGTAGCTTTAGTTACCATTGACTATGCAAACATGAAATTAGAATATGCAGGTGCATATAATCATTTATACTATGTGCATGACCATATGCTTAATGTTATTAAGGCAGATCGAATGCCAGTCGGGATTTCTGAAAAATCAATCGCATCATTTACCAACCATACAGTTGATATTGTTAAGGGAGATATTTTTTATCTATTTACCGATGGATATGCTGACCAGTTTGGTGGACCACAAAGAAAGAAATTTAGGATAGGGAACTTACGCGAACTGCTTCTGGAAATACATGAAAAGGAAATGGTTGAACAAAAAAGATCATTGTTCGAAACATTTATTAACTGGAAAGGTAAAGAGCCGCAAGTTGATGATATGCTCGCTATAGGGATAAAAATTTAGATACAAACTATTACTTAATTAATTCAACCAAAGATTCTATTTTTAAGTTTTTCCCATTTACTTTATGTTGTGCTTTACTATAAAAATCATGACGTTTGGCTAACAAGTCTTTTGCATACACAGTCAGATCATCTCTTGTTTTCCCCCAGATTAATGGCCTATCCTTTTTTGAGTGTATCAAGCGATCAACTAAGGTCGGAATATCAACTTCAAGATAAATCGTTACTCCTTTTGAATTCATTAATTCCATGTTGTTGAAAAAACAAGGGGTTCCTCCTCCAGTTGAAATCAAAACATCTTTATATTTATGTATCAGCTCATCTAAAGAATTTTTCTCAATTTCCCGAAATGTGTCTATTCCTTTTTCATAAATTAGAAGACGAATGGTAGAGTTGTACTTTTCTTCAATGTAATCATCTAAATCTACAAATGGCAAGTCAATCTTTTTTGCTAATTTTTTTCCTGCTGAAGATTTTCCACTAGCCATAAAACCAATCAGGAAGACTCTCATAAGCTCAATTTTTGATTAATAAATATACAAAAATTACGATTGTTTTAAAAATAAGTTTCACTATTCGTCCTCTTCTCCAAACAAACTCATTTGAGTCTTATTGTCATCTTTAGGCTCATCCGAATGCTCACCAACTTCATGTTCTTCTTGCTGAACAATCAATGGTTCAAGCTCTTTTACAACTTTAACTTCATAGTTTGACAAACGCTTACCTCTTGCTTTATAACTTTTTACTCCAATAAATTCTGCAACTTCGATGATCTCATTCTCTCTATCCTTATGTCTTCCACCAAAAGAAACTTCTAATCTTGGATATTCAACCTCAGTTAATTTCAACAAGCGAGAATCATCATTATCGCCAATAAAGCTAGTTAGCTTATCTACTGGATCAATTGTAAAACGTTTTAAATAATAGTATTCCAAATCAGCATCATAATATACCGCCGAAAATATTTTATCTGATCTAAATTTTTCAACAAGCATTACATCTTCCTCGAAATGATTCATTAAGTCGTAAGTACACAAACGGTACTGACCTGACTTAGTTATTACTAATATCTTATCATCACCATGAAATTCACCTAAATACTCTCCTCGCCCATCAGCATTTAAACGAAGGACTTCTTCTTCGAACCATATTTTTCGGCCGCCCAATGTTGAAACCCCTTCATCTTTTAAAACAATCTTATGTAGAGCATATTTTGTTAAAATGTTACCCATGGATTGACGACCTTTAATTGCCAATTCGCTAAAATCAAATTCAAAAATAGGTTTCTTTAATCTAGGACGAGGGCGCAAATATACTTTTACAACTTCTGCTTCACCATTTGGATTAGCAGTCATGTAAAGCACTTTAGAATTTTTTGTACCCTTTGTAATATCATATTCTTTGTCTCGAGTAATACCCTTGATAGCACAACGTTTTACCATAATTGCGCCGTTAAGTCCATCTCTGTATATTACATTATATATGGTACGCTCATCATTTCGTTTAAACACTGCAACATGAATAATGTCCTTACCCACGAAAACTTTGTCGTCAGCTTTTGTGATGATGTATTTACCATCCCGCAAGAAAACAATCACTTCGTCAATATCTGAACATTCACTTACAAATTCATCTTTTTTAAGACTTGTACCAATAAAACCCTCTTCTCGATTAACATACAATTTTTCGTTCGCTACAACAACTTGTGTAGCAGCAATAGTATCAAGGTTACGTATTTCCGTTCTACGATCACGACCATCGCCATGCTTTTTGCGAATTTGCTTGTAATAATTTATAGCGTAATCAATTATGTGATCCAAATGGTTTTGAACTTCTTTTAATTCTGCCTCAATTCCTTTTATATATTCATCAGCCTTTTTAACGTCAAACCTTGTAATCCGCTTAATCTTTATTTCGGTAAGCTTCACAATATCTTCTTCCGTTACTTCTCTTAAAAGCTTTTTCTTAAATGGATCCAATCCCTTATCAATGGTTTCAATTACCGATGGCCATGTTTCACACTCTTCAATATCATGATAGATTCTATTTTCAATAAATATCTTTTCTAAAGAAGACATATGCCATGCTTCCTGAAGCTCACTCTTCTTAATTTGAAGCTCAGATTTTAACAACTCAACTGTGTTCTCAGCAGAACTTTTAAGTATTTCGGAAACACCAATGAAAACAGGCTTTGAATCGTGAATTACACAAGAGTTAGGTGATATTGAAACTTCGCAATCTGTAAAAGCATATAAAGCATCAATGGTTTGATCAGGAGATGTGCCAGATGGTAAATGAATCAAAATTTCGACATGAGCAGCCGTATTATCATCAATTTTTCGAATTTTGATTTTGCCTTTTTCGTTCGCCTTTAATATTGAATCTATAAGACTTTGTGTTGTTTTTCCAAAAGGCAACTCAGTGATTTTAAGCGTTTTTCTATCCTCTTTTTCAATTTTAGCTCTTACCTTAATTGCTCCACCCCTTATTCCATCATTATATTTGCTAAAGTCTGCGATGCCTCCTGTCGGAAAATCAGGTAAAATCTCGAAACTCTTACCTTTTAAATATGCTATAGCAGCATCAATAAGTTCATTAAAATTATGTGGTAAAATTTTAGAAGCTAGTCCAACAGCAATTCCTTCAACACCTTGAGCCAGAAGTAGAGGGAATTTTACAGGTAATGTAACAGGCTCATCATTTCTTCCGTCATATGATTTTTTCCATTCCGTAGTCTTAGGATTAAAAACTACATCAGCAGCAAATTTGGATAGGCGAGCTTCTATATATCTAGGTGCTGCTGCACCATCGCCTGTTAAAATATTTCCCCAGTTACCTTGCGAATCAATCAAAATATCTTTTTGTCCTAACTGAACTAAAGCGTCTCCGATTGATGCATCACCGTGTGGATGATACTGCATAGTGTAACCAATAATATTAGCCACTTTATTATACCTGCCATCGTCTAAACGTTTCATTGCGTGCAAAATTCGACGTTGCACTGGCTTTAAACCATCGTTTAGATGTGGGACAGCTCTTTCCAGAATTACATAGGAAGCATAATCGAGAAACCAATCTTTATACATTCCTGATAAATGCACAATCTTGTGTAACTCTTCGCTTTGTTTTTCTTCTATGTCTTCTATATTTTGTTCTAAAGCATCACTTTTATCTTGATCTGCCTTTTCATTTTTCTCGTTACTCATCCTTACTTCAATATCTAATTATTGATCAAATAATATATTATACAATTAGTCTACAACATCAACTTTAAGGTTCTCTACTATAAAATCTTGTCTGTCGGGTGTGTTTTTGCCCATGTAAAACTCAAGTAAATCTTTTACTGCATCATCTTTTCTTAACCGAACAGGATCTAGACGAATATCCTTACCTATAAAGTGGATAAATTCATCTGGAGAAATTTCACCTAAACCTTTAAATCGAGTAATCTCAGGACTGTTCTTTAATTTTTTAATGGCTTTAGATCTCTCCTCTTCGCTATAGCAATAAATAGTCTCCTTCTTATTTCTCACTCTAAACAAAGGTGTTTGTAAAATAAAAAGATGACCATTCTTCACTAAGTCAGGAAAAAACTGTAAAAAGAAAGTTATTAAAAGCAATCGAATATGCATCCCGTCTACGTCGGCATCTGTTGCAATAATCACATTCTTATATCTAAGATTTTCAATTCCCTCCTCAATGTTAAGTGCTGCTTGTAATAAATTAAATTCTTCGTTTTCGTAAACAATTTTCTTTGTTAATCCATATGTATTTAATGGCTTTCCCTTTAAGCTAAAAACAGCTTGTGTATTAACATCTCTTGACTTAGTTATTGAACCACTTGCAGAATCACCCTCAGTGATAAAAATCATAGTCTCGTCTTTGCGTTCCTCGGCTGAATTGTAGTGGACTCTACAATCGCGTAACTTTTTATTATGAAGACTCGCCTTTTTGGCTCGTTGCTTTGCTAACTTTTTTATTCCAGAAATAGCTTTTCTTTCCTTTTCAGATTCAATTATTTTTCGTTGCAAAGCTTCGGCTACTTCTTCATTTCGATGCAAGTAATTATCCAGTTCTTTTTTTACAAAATCGCCAATAAAATTTCTGATAGTTGGGCCATTGGGTGCTATGTTTTTTGACCCCAATTTGGTTTTAGTTTGTGACTCAAAAACTGGCTCTTCCACTTTTATACTTACAGCTGCAATAATGGATGTTCTTATATCAGAAGCATCAAAATCTTTCTTAAAAAATTCACGAATTGTTTTAACATAAACTTCCCGGAAAGTCAACAAGTGAGATCCTCCTTGTGTTGTGTGCTGTCCATTCACAAAGCTATAATATTCCTCACCATACTGGTTTCCGTGAGTAATTGCAATTTCAATATCTTCACCTTTTAAATGAATGATTGGATATAAACCTTCGGTACTCATGTTTTGATCCAACAAATCTCTCAGACCATTTTCAGAAAAATACTTCTGGCCATTCAGTTTAATGGTAAGACCTGAATTAAGGAAGACATAATTTTGAATTAAAACCACTACATATTCCTCAATATAATGGTAGTTACCAAATATCTCTTTATCCGGAACAAAAGTTGTTAATGTCCCATTTTTTTCTGTTGTTTTGTCAACAGCCTCATCGCTAATAACTTCACCATTAGCAAACTCTACACATTTTCTTTCTCCATCACGAAAGGCTTCTATTTTAAAGCTAGTCGATAAGGCATTAACAGCCTTTATACCAACACCATTTAAACCAACCGATTTCTTGAAAGCCTTAGAATCATATTTCGCACCGGTATTCATTTTCGATGCAACATCCTTTAGTTTTCCTAATGGAATTCCTCGTCCATAATCCCTTACCCTAACAAAGTTGTCGGTCATTTCAATTTCTATGGTTTTCCCATATCCCATCATGAATTCATCGATGGAATTGTCCATAACTTCCTTTAATAATACGTAAATACCATCATCTTGTGAAGATCCATCACCAAGCTTCCCGATGTACATACCCGGTCTTTTTCTAATGTGCTCTTTCCAATCGAGGGTACGAATACTGTCTTCTGTATATATTGCAGTCATTTTACCTAATTTTTCGTAAATATAAATAAAAGAAAAGTGCTTGCTTAAATAGTTTATCAACAGGGTGAGGCTTAAACCTGTTGATAATTTAATAATCCTTGCAAATTAAATAATAATCAATGAATAATAGTAGTTTCTAATTGTTGAAAAAATGTTAATTTGAGAATATTCCCATTTGCTGCATTAATAGTGATGCATTCATGTTTTTTGTGATTCCCGACCGAAGTTTATAGTCGAATTCAATGTTATTATGATCGATTTCAACCTCGAAACATTTATTCATAATATGATGTGGATATTCATTCTCCATTTTGCATAAGGATAAATCATGCGTAGCTACTATTCCAGTCGCTTTCAGTTCTATTAAATTTTCAACAAACTTCCAGGAACCTTTAGCTTTATCAATTGAATTGGTGCCTTTTAATATTTCATCCAACAACAGAAATGTTAATTTGCCTTTTTTAAGTTTTTCAATAATATGCTTCAATCTTTTAAGCTCTGCATAAAAGTATGATTCGTTTTCTTTCAAAGAATCAGCCGTTCGCATACCTGTAAATAGCTCTAGTATTTGAAACTTAAATTTACTGGCACAAACAGGAAATCCATTAAGCGCAAGAATTAAATTAACTCCAACAGTTCTTAAGAAGGTACTTTTACCTGCCATATTTGCTCCTGTGATAATATCAATCTCTCCAGCTTTTTGAACCTTAAAATTATTGTTTACTCGTTTCTCTTTAAATATTAGCTGGTGCCCCAATTCCTCCGTATTTAATATTGTGTCTTCATTTATTTCAGGAAAAATATAATCAGGGTTATTAAAATAATAGTTTCCTGCACAATTATAAAAATCAAATTCTGCTATTATTTTGATCCATTTCTCAATGCTTTTTCCATATATTATTTTCCATCTTTCAAGGCGCATAACTGATAGTAAATCCCACATCAGAATACCATTTAGTATTACTCCCAAAAATATGTTTAACCGCGTATCAAAGGCATCAATTATTTTGATTAGCTTCTTTATTGCTATTTGCGCTTTTATTTGATCTGTTTCCAGTTCCTTTTGAAGATTCTTGAAATTCTCTGTTTTAAATTCTTCGTTTTCTATATGACTAATTAATTTAGAATATATTTTTAGAATCCGCATTTCTTCAGAAACCATAGCTTGTTCCCTGTTTGTTCTCCTTAACTGCAGGCTCGCAAAAAATAGTTGAGATAATGCTAATGTAACAAACCAAGAATAATGAGAAATGCCAAATAAGAATAATCCTAAAAACATTAATGTAATTATAGGCAAGAGTATTACAATTGCCCAATAAAAATTCTTGTTAACATAATAAACTGATTTATTTAACCATTTATCAATATTCTTATTATCTTCCTTTGTGGCAGCGCGTGCATATCCAATTGCCATGAAATGTTGACGCCAGTCAATCTTTTTAGATATTTCACTGATAGATTTTTGAGTATTTATGATTGAATCCTTATTAGAATTTTTGGTGTCAATTAGCCTATTAGCAAGAAAATCACTCCCAATTATTGTAACTGTTCTATTAAGATACTGAAATAAAGAACCTTCACCAAATAAATCCAGATCATATGAATATTCGTGATCTCTATTCTGATAATGATCTCCAGAATTAAAAATAGAATATTCATGATCAATTGCTTTTATTTCATCATCATTAATTCTTATTAGATTTTTAATATGATTTAAAAGCTCAGTTTTTTTTATATAATAAACAACTAGAAAGATAAAAATTGAGATAAATGCAAGCAATGAGCTTAGTTTTATCCAGTTAAATTCTTTAATCAGAAACACCAATGTCACTAAAAAAAGTATAAAAAAGACAAACCTAAGAATGCTCATCCAAATAAGATTTGTCTTTATTTTTTTCATTTCCTTAGTAAACCTAAGAATACGATTTTTATATATTTCTGAGATTTTATCAATAGACATTTGCGCTCATCTTCATATTATTAACCTCTTTCTCAATTAATCTCTTAACTTCCTCTGCCAACAACTTTGTTTCTTTATTCCTAAAATCAGAATATGGAATTTCATTTAGCACTTTAATCTGAACTTTGTGTTTGCCTTTAAACATCCCACGTGGATAAATAAAAGGATAATTGGTTCCATGAATAGCAATGGGTTGAATTGGAACTTCTGCTTCTTTTGCAATTTTAAATGCGCCTTCTTTAAAATTGCCTATTTTACCTGTTTTTGATCTTGTTCCTTCTGGAAAAACTGTAATTGAAGACCCTGCCTTTAATACCTTTTCGGCATCGATAATCATTTTCTTGATACTTGCCTTACTCGATCTTTGCAGCCTAATATCTCCTTTTAGTCTCATAAACCAGCCATAAAAAGGAATTTTAAAGACTTCAGCCTTTGATATCCATCGAAAAGGAATCCATAATCTGTAAATCACTAAAATATCTTCTTGAGATTGATGATTAGCAACAAAAATTTTTGTTCTCTTGCTAAGATTTTCTTTGCCTGATATTTCTACCTTCCACCCTGGAACTAAAATAGTAAAGAGGCTACCCCAGAAATTTGCTAAATGGTGAAGAACTAACAATTTTTTATCGAATAAAAGGGTAATTAGCCATACAAGAAAAAATATGGGAGAAAGTATTAAAGTGATGATTATAATCATCAACCAAACATAAGAAGAGAAGATTAATCGTGACATGAAAACTTTTCCAAAAATAATAAGTACTACAAAAGTATTGTTTTAATTTAATTATTTGTTTTCACTTTAAATTATTTTCAATCTTGGTATATTTTTTGAAAATAATATATTACTTGTTAATTTCACAACAAAATTAGAACTTGTATTTGAATATATAAAACACGCTCATTATGAAAACCAAGATTATTCTTATCTCCATGTTATCTCTTTTTATGAGTCTGCCACTTATGGCGCAGGAAGAACAGACCAAGCTTGATACAATTTACATGCTAGGCCGAAGAAAATTAATCGTTGAAGTAAAAAATATTTCAGCCTCAACCGTTCGATACTCTAAACCAGGTGAGGAAGAAACTGTAACAGTAGAAAGGAAGCAAATACAAAAAATTATTTTTAGTAACGGTAGAAAAGAGGTTTTCAATAAACCTGTAATGATGATGGTTGAAGAAGGAGATTGGAAAACTGTAATTTTTACAGAACGCAAGAATGATGTTGAAGGACTTTATGAATTAGGGAAAGTTAATGCTCAATCTTCTGCTGGAAGTAGAAGTGCAAAATCGGCTAAAAAGAGTGCAAGAATTAGGCTTCAGAAGAAAGCTGCCAACATAGGAGGGACAATAGTTCTGATAACAAAAGAAGAATCTGTCGGGGGATTTGGTGAACCACCAACCTACGAAGTTGAAGGAATTGCATATGGATTCGAACAACCGAAAAAAGAAGAGGAAGAAAATCAGTAAATAAAGAAGGGAGCTCTTGAGCTCCCTTTTGTT
>PKTC01000264.1 GCA_002869305.1 Marinilabiliales bacterium | reverse complement strand
ATTCCTGCATGGTATGACGATCTCGGAAATGTCTATGTTGGTTATGACATCGATGACGTTCGTGAAAAAAATAAATTACCCGACGACTTTCCACTGCAACAAGATGAAGATGTTTTAGATACCTGGTTTTCATCATGGTTGTGGCCAATTTCTGTTTTCGATGGAATAAATAATCCAGATAATAAAGATTTTGGTTATTATTATCCAACAAATGACTTGGTTACAGCACCTGAGATTTTATTCTTTTGGGTAGCCAGAATGATTATTGCCGGATACGAGTATAAAGATGAAAAACCTTTCCAAAATGTTTATTTAACTGGAATTGTTCGTGATCATTTGCGACGAAAGATGTCTAAGTCGTTGGGGAATTCGCCTGATCCAATAGAACTAATGAAGAAATATGGTGCAGATGGAGTTCGTGTTGGAATGTTACTATGTTCACCAGCGGGAGGAGACTTGCTTTTCGATGAAAGCTTAACAGAACAAGGTAGAAATTTTGGTAATAAAATATGGAATGCTTTCAGGTTAGTTAAAAGCTGGACAATTGATTCTGCAATTGAACAACCAGAATCAGCAAAACAAGCAATAGAATGGTTCAAGCATAGGTTGAATGCAGAAATTGAAGAGATTAACGATTTATACGAAAAGTTTAGACTTTCAGATGCTTTGATGGCTGTTTATAAACTATTTTGGGATGAGTTTACTTCATGGTATCTGGAGTTAATAAAACCTGCTTATCAAAAACCTATTGATAAGATGACTTTTGAAGCAACCATGTCATTTTTTGATATAATGGTCAAATTATTACATCCTTTTATGCCTTTTATTACTGAAGAGTTATGGCAGTTAATGGCGGAGCGCAAGGATGGAGATAGTTTAATGATCGAAAAAATGCCAGAAGAAGAATCTTATAATGAAGACGTAATTGAATCATTTGAAGTTGTTAAAGAGATCATTTCAGGAATACGAAATATACGAAATGAAAATAATATTGCTCAGAAGGAATCTTTGTCATTAAAAGTGAAGGGAGAGTATGAAAAGCAATACGATTCTAGCATTGTAAAAATGGCTAATTTATCTTCCATTGATACAACTGAAATCAAAATTGAAGGTGCAGTAACTTTTATGATTAAATCAGCTGAATTTTATATTGAGTTAGAGGGCTTAGTTGATGTTGAAGAGGAATTGAAAAAACTGAATGAGGAGCTTGAATATAACAAGGGTTTTTTGAAGTCTGTAATGAAAAAGTTGAGTAACGAACGTTTTGTTAATAATGCACCAGAACAGGTTGTTGGAATAGAGAAGAAGAAAAAAGAAGATGCAGAGGCTAAGATTAAGGTACTGGAAGAACGAATTGCGAGTTTAAATTAAACGTTAATACTGATTATCAGATAATAATACAATACATATTTAGTAACATATTCAAAAAGGGGCACAAGCTATTGACTTTTAAAGATTTCTCACTAGTTTAGTAATCCTTTTTTAATATAAAAACTACAGCACAGATGAAAGAGTTAGAAATTAGATTAAATCCGAACCCATTGGTTCAGTTTCTTAAAAAACCAGCTGCTGAATTCACCCGGCAGGATATTATCTATTTTATTGAAGAAAACGAAATTGAAATGGTTAATTTTCGATATGTTGGAGAAGATGGAAAATTGAAATCATTAAATTTTGTTTTAAATAGCAAGCAACATTTAGAAGACTTGTTATCAACAGGTGAACGTGTAGATGGATCAAGTTTGTTTTCTTATATTGAAGCTGGATCAAGTGATTTATATGTAATTCCAAGATTTAAAACAGCTTTTGTTAACCCATTTTCTGATTATCCAACATTAGATATACTATGCAGCTTTTATACGAGGGAAGGGTTACCACTAGAGAGTGCACCTGAGCATATTTTAAGAAAAGCTATTGAAGAATTTCGTAAATCGACAGGTTACGACTTTAAGGCTATGGGAGAATTAGAGTATTACGTGGTGAGCGAAAATGAAGAGATGTATCCTGGTGTTGATCAAAAGGGATATCATGAATCTCCTCCGTTTACAAAAAATGGAGATATTCGTAAAGAAGCCATGAGCCTTATTTCGCAATGCGGTGGTCAAATTAAATATGGACACTCGGAAGTAGGTAATTTTGTTAGTGAAGATGAATTATACGAACAGCAAGAAATTGAGTTTTTACCTGTTGATCCCCAAGATGCTGTTGACCAGTTGGTAGTTGCAAAATGGATTTTAAGGATGCTTGGCGATGATTATGGTGTTAACATAAGTTTTGCACCAAAAATTACTGTAGGCAAGGCAGGAAGTGGATTACATATCCATATGTTACTTGAAAAAGATGGATGTAACATCATGGTTGAAGGAGATGGACTAAGTCCCGAAGCAAAGAAGATGGTTGCTGGAATACTCGATTTAGCAGCACCATTAACCGCATTTGGAAATACTATACCAACATCCTATTTACGATTAGTTCCACACCAGGAAGCACCAACCAACATATGCTGGGGTGATAGAAACAGGTCAGTTCTTGTTCGGGTTCCGCTTGGATGGATTGCTGATACAAGCATGATAAAAGATGCAAATCCACAAGAAACAGGACGCATTCCGTATGTTCCAGGAAAACAAACCGTTGAGTTAAGATCGGGAGATGGCTCTGCTAATATTTATTTATTTATGGCAGGCATTATTTTAGCTGCTCAGCATGGATTAGAAATGCCCAAGTCGTTAGAAATGGCTGAGAAACTTTACATGGATGTAAATATCTTTGACGAAGCTCATAAAGATAAGCTAGAGAAATTGGAGCATTTACCACAATCTTGTTGGGAATCAGCAGAAAAATTGTTAGAAAACCGTGATTATTTCGAGAAAAATGGAATTTTCCCTGCAGGAACAATTGACCAGGTAGCTAAAAAGCTAAAATCGTATAATGATAAAGATTTAAGTGAAAGATTATATGGCAAAGACGACGAACTTAGAAAGTTAGTTAATACTTTCTTGCACTGTCAGTAAATATTATAGTTTGCTTGAAAAGCAATGTATTACCATTGGCCCCTATATTTTAGGGGCTTTTTTGTTTTAAAATATTTAACTTAAAACATCTTTAAACTCGATGTCCTGAGAAGCAAGAACAAATATTTTCTTTTTGATGCTTTTTGTATTTTTTTTGAGATTTTCGAAATAGCAGCTAAAATCATTATCAGGAGTTCTCAGTCCCAACATTACCAAATCGCTATTTGAAGATTCAACTTTTAATATATTCCAAAAGGATTCATTTTTGGAGACTAAAACTTTTGTGTTAAAATCAATACGCATTCCTGATAACAAATTAGTTAGATTCTTTTTAGCAATTAGTGCTGCTTCTTCTGTTTTAACCAACATTTTTATATTTATCTCAACATCCCTCCAATACGGACTATTATACATTAAATAGCCTAAAATCATCATCAATCCTCCATTACCTTTTAATCCTCCCCACCATATATCAACAGTTTTTTTACTTCGAAAGTCATCCGAAACAAAATCTTGCATAATAATTATATTTCTTTTGGATTTATAAAAATGATCAATCATTTGTGCATAATCTTCTTTATGATCTTCGACTTTCGATTCACCTAGCAAGATTGTATTTGGAACAAGCAGCCCTAATCCATAAGAACTAACTAATTGAATAGCTCCTGAAAAAGTGCCTTCAGCTCTTGTTACACGAACTAAGGCCCGTATTTTTTTATTATTAAGATAATCGGTTATTTGCTTTTCGAAATTAGTTACTTTTTCTTGGGGAACTTCTTTTTCAGAAAGAATGGTAGCAATAGTAAATAATCCTTTTTCCTGTGTAATCCCATTGGCAAAGTCTATTAAATGCCACCTTTTTGAAAGAGAGCCT
>PKTC01000259.1 GCA_002869305.1 Marinilabiliales bacterium | reverse complement strand
CAATGGATGAAGTGACAGAGATTATTGATTTAATAAAAGAAGGTTGTTGTTTATTTATTTATCATCCTTCGCTTATTCCTATAGCAAAAGAAGATCTGGAAAAATTGCCTTAATCTCTTCTAAATCTTTGTTGTAAATATCATCTAAAAACATCATCTCTGAGTTTTCTGAAGCTGTGCAAGTAATGTACTGAATATAGATTTTTACCTTTTCAGATAATGCAATTTCATGCCTTTCATTCTCTGATATGATATTTTCAATATTTAGGTCTCTATGATTTGTATACTTGTCAGTTAAATACTGAGCTAATTTATCAGGATTTTCAAGACGAACACAACCATGTGAGAAAGTTCTGTTTTCGCGCTTAAATAAACTTTTCGATTGGGTATCATGCAAATAAACGCTGAAGTTATTAGGAAATATAAATTTTACTTTACCCAAAGCATTATAATTACCATTAATTTGTCGCAACCAGTATCTGTTTCCCAGAGGATCTTCAGAGTTCCAGTCAATAATGGATTCATTTACCATTTCTTCTTGAGCATTGATTACAAAATATCCGTTACGTTTTAAATAGCTTGAGTCTTTCCTTATTTTATGAAGCATTTCGAAAGTAATACTTCTTGGAACCGTCCAATAAGGATTAGCGATAACTTTTTCTATATCACTGGATAGAGTAGGAGTAGGAGTTTTTTTCTTTCCAACAATTACATTAAAAGCATCTTTTTCACTATTCGATTCTATTACATGAAGTTTAAACTCAGGAATGTTAACAAATAAATAATTCTCTCCTGAATGTTTTAAATTTCTTAATCTGTTTAAATTTAAACAAGCCAGATAATATTTGTATTCTAACAAAGAAACTAATATTTCATGTGTTGGTTGGTTTAATATAGAATCATGCCTTAAGCTGTATTGGTCTTGTAGCAAATATAAAGCATCTGATTTTCGATTGATTGAATCAAATGTGGGAGATTTTGTTATTTCGGCATAATATAAACTTTTTGCCAATAATTTATCATCAATAAAAGCAGGAGTAGTATATTTTACAGAATAATGTAAATCAATAAAGTAAGATAACGATTTAAGTAAGTTTCTATGATGCACCAGGTTCGGTTGAACAGATAATAAATCATTTCTTAGACTATTGTTTTCAATAGCAGAATTGAGTATAAATGACAGATCAGATATTGAGTTTAAGTATGCTAAAGAAGTATCTCGTTCGATAATTCCATATTTAAGATATAAGACAAACTTTAATGCAGAATAGGTAGTAGTTAGTTCAAGTTCAATTTGGTTCTTTTGCATATTATCTGAACCAGTTAGAAACTCGTAATCTAAATTATAAATTTGCTCCAGGTTAAAATAATCAAAGGGAAAACCAAAATAACCTGAACTATCCAACAAATTTAATAGTGTCGAAAAATGCTGATTCGTTTCGAAGTTAGCTATCCATACTGGATCATAATTTCTGTTTGCATAGAAAGCAACTAGTTGCTGCTTCAGTGCTGAGTCTAGAATTGAAGTGGAGTCATCTTGTAAATTAAGACTAATTAAGTTAATCTCAGTTTTAAGATTATTTGTTAACTCATATTTTTGAAGGTCTACTAATTGATTGTTAATTCGTATGGTTGGATTTTTATAACTGCTGAAAACATTAAAAAAAACAACAAGAGAAATATATAAAACGAAAGTGATTAAGAATTTTCTTCTTTTTTTGTTCGAATAATCTAATACTAAAAGTTGTTCGTTGCTATCCATAATTTTTGCAATTATTTCTATTTTCATATACGGAGATAATTCTCAAAAAATATTTTTTTTAGATGAACTGCTTCTATGTTTTGATAAACGTTTTATTCTGCCAAGTAAGAATTAAATTAAAGGCTAACTATCAGAAATTCAACACATAGCAAAAAGTGATCTAGATCACTTTTATGAAAAGATGTGATATGAAAGGGACAGTATAGTTATTTTAGAGAAGATGAAAAACAAAAAGCCGACTTAATCGACTTTTTGTTTTTTTGAACCATTCTTAGAATGGTGATGTTATATTTAGCTCTGGTGTTTATTTTTTTATTTAAAAGCTTTATGCCAAACTCAATGTCAATTAAAAGACGTTTTTAGTTTTTGAATGTTGCATAAATCCTGTTAACTTTTTTATTTTTGATATAAACCTATTAAATCATAATTATGCGAAGAAAACTATCCATTTATTTTATTTCCACTTTAATTATTTTTTCATTTACTCATTGTTCTCTTTCATACAAGGCAAAAAGAAATCCTGAGAGTGTGATCAAAGGGTATGTTGCTCCAGGATTTGAAGAAGTGAAAGAAGAGTACATAAATAACTTTATTCACAGAAAAGAGAATGGATCGGCTTTAACAATTTATTATAAGGGAGAAAAGGTGGTTGATCTATGGGGTGGATATCGAGATGCATTAACAAATAAGGAGTGGGAAGAAAATACCAAGGTAATTGTGTTTAGCACAACAAAGGGGTTGGCAGCACTCTGCTTGGCAACTGCGCACTCAAATGGTTGGCTGGATTATGATGAAAAAGTTTCTACTTATTGGCCTGAATTTGCCCAAAATGGAAAAGAAGATATAACTGTTAAACAGCTATTGGCGCACGAAGCCGGTTTATGTTTGGTCGATGAAGTATTTGAGATAGATGATTTAGCAGATTTTGATTATATAGCCGAAATAATGGCTCGTCAGAAGCCTTTGTGGGAGCCTGGAGAAAAACATGGTTATCATTTATCAACCATGGGAATGTATATGAATGAATTAATGCGGAGAGTTGACCCTAAGGGAAGAAGTATTGGCGTATTCTTCGATGAGGAATTTGCCGAACCTTTAGATTTAGATTTTTATATTGGTTTGCCTGATTCTATATCAGATAATGAATTAGCAAAGGTTTATTATCCTTCAATTTTTCAGTTTGTTTTTAATATGAAAAAGATGCCTGAGAAAATGAGAAAAGACTTTAGAGATAAGAATTCAATTCTATCGCAATCCTTTAAAATTCCCGAAAAATTTAGCCCAAATAAGCGAGCTACACAGAAAGTTGAAATGCCATCTGGTAATGGTATAGGAGATGCAAGATCCATTGCTAAAGTATATAGTATTTTTGCTAGTGGTGCGGAACATTTTGAATTTAGTAAAGAAACTTTCAGCTTACTTAAGCAACCTGCTTCAATTCCCCCTTCGGGAGCATTTGATATTATTATGGGTCTGGATACATATTTTGCATATGGTTTTTTAAAACCTGGACCTGATTTGCTTTATGGGAATAACCAGAGCGTTTTTGGCACACCTGGTGCTGGTGGATCTTATGGTTTTGCAGATCCTGAGCATGAGATTGGATTTGCATATGTCATGTCAAAAATGGGACTTTATTTAGTAAATGACCCTCGCGAAGTAGCCTTGCGTGATGCTATGTATAGATGCATTGAGAAAATTGAGAAATCAAAGGAAAGTGAATGATCGAATGCAAGATGCTATTGATGTTTTGATAGAGAAAGTAACTAAAGAAAGTACTCGGAAATTACAGGCTTATCAATCGAGGTACTTGCATTCTCACATGGAACGATTTGAATAATAAAGTTGGAGGAATAGTCTAAGAGCTTTAAAGTTTTAAATGGTTCATATCAAAAATAAAAAGCAGTGCTTAATGCACTGCTTTTTGTATTTCAATCTGTTAATATTATTCAACTATAATATGCTCAACAATATTGAGTTCTTCATTATTAATTTTTAGTAAGTACATTCCTGGGTGTAAGTTTAATTTATATACTTGAATCTTATGCAATCTATCTGAATTAATTTTTCTAACTTCTTCAATATATATTAATGTTCCAGTTAGGTCATAAATTCTGAAAGTTATTTTTTGATTAAATTCTGGACTAAAGTGAATGTAAAGATTCTCTTTAACAGGATTTGGATAAATTGATAATATTTCTTCTCCAAAATTATTAATTCCTGTGTTTGAGGTTACATTTACAATTACAGTATCTGTTCCTTCGCAACCTTTATCATTTGTAACTAAGACAGAATAACTATGTGTTCCAACCCCAGCAATAGAACCACTTACTGTTAATGCTTGTGAGGTTGACTCGTCATTCCATAGATAAGAAATAAAACCATTTCCGGCATCTAAAGTAATACTTTCGTTAGTTGTAATGCCTTGGTCAGAACCAAGGTCCACAACAGGTAAGCTATTAACTGTTACAACGATCTCATCACTATTTTCACATGAATTGGAATCAGTTACAGTCACAGAATAACTACCATAAGTATTCACTGAAATAGTTTGAGTAGTTTCTGCTGTATTCCATTCGTATGTTGTGAAACTAGAACCAGCATTCAGGTTAGTTGATTGACCAACACAGATTCCCATATCAGCACCTAAATTAATAACAGGGTTATGAACATTTACATCAACAGAGTCTTGGGATTCACAACCGTTGTAATCAAGTACTGTAGCAATATACCTCCCTGTTGAATTAACAGTAATTGTTTGTGTTTCTGCGCTAGTATTCCAAGTGTAATTGCTGAATCCAGAGCCAGCATTTACCATTACTTCTTCGCCTTGGCAAATATCATCTTGCTCCCATCCAATTTCAATGGTTTTAACTTTATTGTACGAATCATCAATGCTAACATTAATCTGAGTTAATGGGGTAAAAGCATCATTAGATACAATAGAGATATTTCCAGAGTAGTTACCCGCTAATGCTTGTTCTCCCATGAATGTTACTTCGACTTCAATAGAATCATTTGAAAGAATGGTTGCTTTCGTTTCAGACAATTCAAGTTCCGCAATATCATTTGATAATTGTACAACCAGGTCAGCCTCTCCGAAATTGTATATTTTAAATATTCCTGATTTTTCATTTTCACATTCAAGGCTCATCATAAATGTAGTTGAATCCGTTGCAATAACCGGTCCTGAATTAACACCTGTTCCTGATAGAGGAATTGTTACATTACCAGCATCTGACTCTATGTTTAAGTTTGCAGAATATGCTTGAACAAGCTCAGGTTTAAATTCTACTAAAACTGAATAACTTTCATCAGGTAAAATTTCAAGTACTTGTGAGCCAATGTTATACTGGGCAATGGAACTTGTAATGTTTGTTACAAATAAAGTGTCGCAGCCTGCATTGTATATTGTTAATTCTTTGGTTAAAGAATCGGCAATAGCAACTCTACCAAAATTAATTTCACTTAGTTCTGTTTCAATTTCAGGATTTCCGTCAACATTTATTTCTAATGTAAGCAACTCGAATCTGTTATCAGGAGCGTTAGAAGCAATCATCAACTCCCGATAATGTGTTCCTACATTAAAGTTTGTTCCAGAAACAGAAACATTAACATCCTGACTTCCGGCATTAACTGTGCCTGATGCTACATCTGTTGTTACATAAGAAGGGGCAATTGGAGCTACAGTATGAATGAATTCCTTCATAATAGCCATGGTTGCATCGTCATCAATATATTCGCCAAAAGTTCCTCCATATAATAAATAGAATAATTCAGATGATTTTTCCAGGTTACTCAATGTATGTGAATCGTTATTATCGGATAAGCTATAATCTTGGGTAACTTCAGGATTTCTGGTTATAAATAAGTGGTTAACGGAAGGAGTACTTGCTCCAAAAATCCTTTTAACGAAACCGTAATAAGTAATTCCGTTAAATTCATATTCAAGAACTGTTCCGTCAATTTGTGCACCCCAATTATCTAGTCCTCCGTCAATACTAAATTCACTAATTCCATCCAGCTTGCCTCCAAATACAAATAAACCTTCATATTTTCTTACAAAGTATTCACCTTCAGCACCTAATAATGAGTTTGAAATTATCTCATTATCAGAATATGTTAGGTAACCACCTAGGTTTGTTGAAAGATAATTACCATCATTATACATATAATCTCCTCCTGATTCAATGTATGTATCGTATAGGCCATAATCGATGTTAAATCTGTTTGGAATCAGATCTACAATATTTTGGAAATTGCTATTTAGTTTTGTTAAAGCAGTTTCCAGATCTACATCGTTAATGTCAATGTCGAACTGTAAATCAGATGAATTGGCATTAGAAATGCTAAATGATTGGCTTACTTCTTCATTGCATGATAGATTATATCGAATGGTATCAGTACTTAATGTTAAAACCGGGTTTATTACAAAACTACCTTCAAGGAATAAGTTTTGTGTGCTTGTATTACTCAAGAAAGAAATTGTCGAAGAATAACTTCCAACAGTACTTGCTTTAAATTTAACTGTTGCATCAAGCTCTTGTCCAGGCAGAATAGTTATCC
>PKTC01000521.1 GCA_002869305.1 Marinilabiliales bacterium | reverse complement strand
AACCATAATATTATAGATATAATCATCTTCAGCGTTCAAGGTAAAAGTTTTACTATCACCAGGTCCTATGTTTGAACTAATTCTGTTTGATCCATAACCCGAGTTGGCATAATACACACCAGTAATATTAAATGAAGTAGAAGTGTTTTCAATTTCTAAAAAAGCTTCTTCTTTTAAGGCGTCAGGTTTATCACAGGTATACATTAGCAAGGTAAAAAATGCTAAAAAGCAAAAAACAATTATTTTTTTCATAAGATACAAGGTTTTTGGTGCGAATATAAAAGTAGTAAAATAACGTTTTATTGTCAATAGATCATTTTAAAATACAACTTATGTTTATGTATTGAAAAATATTTTCCTAACTTTATTTCAAAATCTTAGAAAATGTTCAAAAAATCTGCAATAACCTTAATATTAATGATCTTTGTTTCATTCATAATCTTTTTATTCTTATCCAGCTCAAAACCATACACTGATAAATATGAAAAGGTAAGACAACGTATGGTAAGAGATCAAATCGTTGCTAAAGGAATTAAGGACCAAAAAGTTATTCAGGCAATGCTTAACGTTCAAAGGCACTTATTTGTTCCTAGCAGTATAGAAAGAATGGCCTACGAAGATAGACCATTACCCATTGGTGAGGGACAAACAATTTCACAGCCTTATATTGTAGCATTGATGACTGAAACACTGGAGCTTGATGAAACGATGAACGTACTAGAAATTTGTACAGGATCAGGTTATCAGGCAGCCATTCTTGCAGAAATTGTTAGGGAGGTTTATACCATAGAAATTATTGAATCCCTGGGACAGAAAGCAAAGATTTTATTGGAGAGTTTAAACTATGACAACATAAATTGCAAATTTGGGGATGGCTATAAAGGTTGGGAAGAAAATGCTCCTTTCGATGCTATCATTGTTACCTGTGCGCCTTCAAATATACCAAAACCATTAGAAGAGCAATTAAAAGAAGGGGGAAGAATGATTATCCCAATAGGTGGAAGCATCGTTCAAGAGCTGGTTTTAATAGAAAAGAAAAATGGTAAATTAATAAAAAAAGAAGTGAGCTCTGTTCGCTTTGTCCCTATGGTTCGCAATGATGGTAAAAGATACTAAACTTTTTTCTTTAACACTTGTTTATTTTATAACCTAATAATTACTAAAATCACTTTTGTATGAAAAAAATTATTGTAATAACCCTGATAAGTATATTATATTTAAATACTTATAGTCAAATCGATTTAGAATATCAAACTCCTCCAGATGAAATTATGGAGTTGGCAGATGCAAAATTACCACCTTATGTTTATATGAATGAAGAAGGAAATTTTGCTGTTTTACTTTACAGAAATCAATACAAAAGTATTGAAGAATTATCAGAAACTGAACTTCGATTAGGTGGATTGAGAATTAATCCGCTTACAAATATTTACAGTCGAACAAGATATTATAATAAAATTTCAGTATTAGATGTTGAAAAGGGAAAAGAGATCAGTATTGCTAATTTACCTGAAAAGGTAAGGCTGGCAAACTTTACGTGGTCTCCCGATCAAACAATGATGGCTTTTACAAATACTACCTTAAAAGGAGTTGAATTATGGGTTGTTGATATCAAAAAAGCAGCAGCCAATAAACTTACCAGTGATAATCTTAACGCAAACTTAGGAAACATTTTTGAATGGTTTCAGGATGGGTCAGCACTGTTGGTTAAAACATTGCCTAACGACAAAAAATCTTTAATTGATAAAGCAGTGGCTGTTCCGACCGGACCAACGGTTTCTGTAAACGAAGGTCAAAAAGCGCAAAATAGAACTTATCAGGATCTCTTGAAAGACAAGGATGATGAATTTAATTTTGAACAATTGGTTCGTTCCGATATCTATAAAGTTGATTTAAAAGGGAATAAAACTCTTTGGAAAAAGACTGCCATGTATAATCAACTGAATTTTTCACCAGATGGAAATTATATTTTGGTAACAACTATTGAAAAGCCATTTTCTTACATAGTGCCTTATTATAGGTTTCCTTTTACAACAGTTATTTATAACAAAGATGGAAAAGAAATCAAAAAGATTCTTGAAGTTCCTTTGATCGAAGAATTACCAAAGGGCTTTATGGCTGAACGCAAAGGAATGAGAGAATTATCGTGGAGAGCTGATAAACCTTCAACTCTTTATTGGGCAGAGGTGTTAGATGAAGGAGATCCAGAGGTTGAAGTCGAATATCGGGATGAAATTTTCGAATTGGATGCTCCATTTACCGGAGAAAAAAGAAGCTCAATAAAAACAAAGAGCAGGTTTTACAGAATGTATTGGTGTAATGACAATGTAGCCATTGCAATGGATTATTGGTGGAATAATCGAAATATAAAAGCATATCTATTTAATCCTTCAGATAATAGTCAAGAAGCTGAAATAATTCATGATTATAATTATCAGGATAGATATAATGATCCAGGAAACTTTCAAACTGTTAGAAATGAATTTGGAAAAAGCATTCTTTTATTGGATGATAATAATCTATACTTATTAGGCGATGGTTATTCTGAAGATGGAGTAAAACCATTTGTTGATGAATTTAACATTCATTCAAAAGAATCCAATCGCTTATATCAGTCAGATGGTAAAGAAACCCTGGAAAGCATTATTGACATAAAAGATCTGAAGACCGGTAAATTGCTTACTCGTATAGAATCTAAGAGCAAATATCCTAACTATTATTTTAGAAATTTTAAATCAGGTGATTTAAGAGCTATTACACAATTTGAAAATCCATTTAAGAGTCTTCAGGGTGTTCATAAAGAAGTCATTAAGTACAATAGAGCAGACGGTCTTGAACTATCAGGTACGCTATACTTACCAATTGGATATAATGAGGGCAAAAAATATCCTATGGTAATGTGGGCTTATCCTCATGAGTTTAAAGATAAAAGTACTGCTGGTCAGGTAACCTCCTCGCCAAACGAATTTGTCTATCCTTGGTATGGTTCTCCAATATTTTGGTTAACACGCGGATATGTTGTATTAGACGATGATGCTTTTCCTATTGTTGGTGAAGGGGAAGAAGAACCCAATGATACTTTTATTGAGCAATTAGTTGCCAATGGAAGGGCTGCAATCGATGCTGTAGATGCTTTAGGTTATATCGATAGAAATAAAGTTGCGGTTGGAGGACATTCATATGGTGCATTTATGACTGCAAATCTTTTAACTCACTCTAACGATTATGCTGCAGGAATTGCCAGAAGTGGAGCTTACAACAGAACTTTAACACCATTTGGATTTCAAAGCGAGGAACGTAATTATTGGGAAGCACCGGAAATTTATTACGAAATGTCACCATTTATGCATGCTGATGAAATGAAAACTCCTTTGCTAATGATTCATGGTTCTGCCGATAATAATTCAGGAACTTACACCATGCAAAGTGAACGTTATTTTAATGCATTAAAAGGATTAGGAGCAACTGTTCGGTTAGTTCTTTTACCTAAAGAAAGTCATGGTTATGCAGCACGAGAATCTATATTACATGTGCTCTGGGAACAAGACCAATGGCTTGAAAAGTATGTAAAAAACAGAAAAATCAATGAATAATAAATAGAGAGCTGCTAATTGCAGCTCTTTTTTTTTACAATTCATTAAACATTTTTTCTTTTATCTCGTCTAAGGCATTATATACTTAAAATTTACTATTAAAATGAGATTAAAAAGTCTATTCAATCTGGTAGTAGTAATGCTATTACTTACTTCCTGTGAGCAAGATATAAACAAAAAAGCGGATGTTATCCATCGTGAAATTATTTCCATTGATACACATACTGATACACCTTTAAACTTTTTAGAAGAGGATTTTGACATTGGAAAATGGAACAATTTTGATTCAACTTACACAAGAATTGATTT
>PKTC01000211.1 GCA_002869305.1 Marinilabiliales bacterium | reverse complement strand
GAAGAAGATTCTCTTCTGAGATATTTCAAAACAAAAGCTTTAATACAACTGCATTTCAATCATATTATTTTGTTCAGTTTAATAAGTATATTTCATCTGAAGGATTTATCCGATGGGGTAATCAAATTTATTATGATCCATCAGCTCCATTTCAAGGTTATGGATGGATGACAAATCATACATTATCAATAGCGCCAACAAATCAATTAAAAATTAATTTATCAGGATGTTATGCTGACTTTTATAGAAGTTCTGATGATAAATTTATATATGATTATACACTAGCAAGAGTGGAATCTATTTATCAGATAAATAAGTATTTATTGCTTAGAGCTATAGGTGAATATAATTTTTATAAAGAAAAATTAAACTCAGAATTTCTTATATCATTCAATTATATACCTGGTACTTTTTTACAAATAGGATATAATTTAAATGCTGAAAAAAATCTTTTAGACAAGAATTTATTGGCCAACAATGATTTACAGGTAAATCATAATTTGTTCTTTTTTAAAGCTTCCTATTTATTTAAAAGGTAAAACAAAATCCATTTTGAAATTTAATCTATAAACGATCATGCATGAAAAATTTATAGAAATATTAAGGACTAAGTATGGTGAACTTAGCGAGTCTGAAACTGAATTTTTAAAGAGGAATTCAATAATAAAATCATATAGAAAAAATGAAATAATATTCTTTGCAGGAAATATTCAGAGATATACTTATTTCATTTTGGACGGTTATGCAAGACTTTTTTATAATTTGCAAGGCAAGGATAAAACAGGATTCTTTTATAATAAGGGCAGTTTTATATGGCCTGAATCAAATCAAAAGATTACGCAAAGAAATTATTCTTGCATTGTTAATTCAACCATTGTTTTAATAAACAATAATCATATAAAAGAACTAGTTGAAAGGTCATCTAATTTTGCACATATCTATAAGTTATCAAAGGAAGAGGAATTAAATAATTATCATAAACTTATTTCGTGTTTTGTTACACTTTCTCCTGAGGAGCGGTTTAGAAATTTGATTAAAAAAAATAGTTCAATATTTCTTAATGTTCCTCAACAATACATTGCTTCATTTATAGGTGTTTCAGCGGAATCATTTAGTAGAATAAAAAAACGGATTTATCAGAATCCTTTATGCGGATAATTTTTAGACCAGTTCAAAGTATTTATTAGACTCACTGGTGAAGAAACCAGCTCATTGTAATCTTGAGATAATTTTTATTTTAACTTGTGTTTCAATAAGTACCTTTTAGCATACTCTTCTTGTTTTTGGATATTTTATGTGTGTTTTTTCGGAATTAAGTTTCTTATTTCTAATCTTTTCACTGCAAAGAGCTGTCATTAATAAAAGAATATTCATTTTAATAATTTTACAGGTAACGATTCTGTTTTTAACATGGTTCTAGCTGTAATTCGTGTTTTTGCCTATCGTACACACGTTTTTTAATCCGGCTTAGCGTTTCAGAGCTTACGCCCAGGTAAGATGCAATATATTGCTGTGGGGATTTTGTAAAGAGTAGTTTATTTTTTTGCATTAAATTCAAAAATCGTTCCTCCGGCGAAAGCGTTATAAAATCGGCTATTAACTGCTGGCATGCAATTAACTCTTTTTCCTTATAGTTTCTCACAATCTCACTGAAATTGAACGACGATTGCATTAATTTGAACAGGACATTTTTATTGATTTCAACAATAACAGTATCTTCTGTAGCCTGATAATTTTTTTGTGCCGGAATTTTACTTTGAATATTTTTATCGGCCCAAATTATATCGCCATCGGTATAAAAGAATGCAGTTTTTTCGTTTCCATCTATATTATAGAACAGGCGAACGCATCCGCATATCACAAAATAAATACTTTTAACATTTGTACCATCGCTTAAAATAGGCTGACGGTTTTTGAAAGAGAGAACAATGGCGTGTTGTTGTAGGTAGTGTATTTCCTCCTGGGTTAAATCCCGTTCTTTGCTGAGTTGTTCTATGAATTTGTCTATCATGGCTTTTGGTTTTGAAAGTGAAATTGTTCTATTCAATTATAGATAGAAGCAGACAGAATGTTACTGTCCGCTTCTATGGATTTATGATCAAGCTTCTTTACCAAAAATGTTAAATCGTTTGAATAACAGAGGAGTGATAAAGAAGTCGGCAAGCAATGCTGAAAGCATTCCTGCAACAGCCAAAATTCCCATGAAGAAGTAAAAGTTAACTTCCGATGTCATGTATGTTAAGAAATTACCGCTTAGAACAAGTGTAGTAAATACCAGTGCAACACCTACCGAGCGAATCGATTTCAGGATACTCTCTCTGTAGTTTCTTGTTCGTAAGAATTCCAGTTTACTGTGATTAATAAAATGAATGGTATCATCCACGGCCAATCCTAAAATCATAGGCATGATAATTACCGTGGATGAATCCAAAGGAATTCCGACAAAACCCATAATACCGCCAATAACAATGGCAGGAGTAATGTTTGGAATTAAAGCAATTAATCCGGTTTTAACACTACCAAATACCAGCATCATTAATCCAGCAATAACCAACATGGCAATTGCAAACGATACAATTTGTCCCTTGGTAAGATAAGCGATCATTTTAATGAATTGAGGGATCGAACCAACTATATCAATGGTTGAATTAGGGAACAAGTCTTCAGCTGTTTTTTTAATTTCATTAAAGTCCTGGGTCATTTCTTTAACCCGCATATCATCCAGATGAACCGATAATCGTAAATATTTATAATCATAATCAACCCAATATTCGCTTTCGGTTCCTCCTGCATTTTCGTATAGTAATAGAAGTTGAGCAACCAGTTCGCGGCTATCAGGTATTTTATAATATTCAGGATTATCACTATGAAGCACCTGGTTCATATCTTTCACCACATCTAGTATTGAATTGGTTTTTTTAGACATCTTACATTCTAAAGCTTTTGATTCTAATTTTTCAAGTTTTCTTAATACTTCAGGATCTTTGGCCATACCTGCTTTAGGTAGCTCAATCATTAGTTCATAGGTGTAGAGCGAACCTAGCTCTGTTTCGCTAATTTCAAAAAGATCATGAACATATGGCACATCGGTTCCAATAGATTTTTTAGGATTAGTATCAACTTCAACCTGGGTAGTTCCCCATATAAGTAGAGCCATAGAAAGCAAATAAGTAATAACTATTTTTTTGGGATTATCTAAAATCCATTCACCTAATCGGTATAGTTTATCTTCAAATTTTGAACGTTTGGTTTTTAAATACTTTGGATGTTGCTTCTTATTCTTTCCAAAACTCAATAAAACAGGTGTTAAAATCATCACAATGAAAAAAGTTGCTGCAACAATTCCAGCAGTAGAAAGTCCCATAAAACGAACAGTCTTAACAGGAATAAATAAAGCACTCAATAAAGCTGTAATGGTTGTAAGTGCAGTAAATAGTACTGCCCAGCCTACTTCACCAAACATGTATATGATGGCTTCTTTTCGGTTTCCATATTGCCCAAAATGCCGTTTAAAAAAACTAAACAGGTGTATTGAGTAAGCAATGGATACTGCAAAGCCAATTAAAAACGGAAAGCTTAAAACAGAATTATCAACTTCTACACCTGTAAAACCAACCACACCATAAACCACTAACATAGAACTTATGGCAGAAACTATTGGAACAATAACTCCCCAGAAGGAACGTATGGCTATGGCAAGTATAACGATAGCTAATAGAATAGCTAATCCCATTACGCGAGCACTTTCAGCTTCGAAATAAGTACGCTTTTCGGTATTAATAATAGGTAAACCGGTCGCTCTTGGATTTAATGGCTCGTATTTCTCTTGATTTATAACATCCAATACAGATTTTCCAGCTAAAACATCAGGACTGCTGTCGTATGTATCCTGCCAATCTTCTGGGAACGGTGTAAACTTGATACTTACCAGTGTTT
>PKTC01000362.1 GCA_002869305.1 Marinilabiliales bacterium | reverse complement strand
TTATGAACAAATAAAATCTAAATTCAAGCAAACAAAAAAAGATTACGAAAGAAATAAGATTATATGGGAACAAGAAACAATATCTGATGCAGAATATGAATCGGCTCTTTCATCTTTCGAGATGACTGCAGCTGAATTGGAGGCTGCGAAAAAATCGGTTGAAAGCGCAAAATTTTCTGTTCAAAGCGCTGAAGCATCTCTATCTGAATCGGAGGAGAATCTTCAGAAAACTATAATTTATGCTCCTATGAGCGGAACAATTTCCATGCTCAATATTGAAAAAGGAGAACGTGTTGTTGGAACCATGCAAATGGCTGGAACAGAAATGCTGCGCATTGCAAACTTAAATAGAATGGAAGTAAAAGTTGATGTTAATGAAAACGACATTGTAAAAGTGAAGTTAAATGATACTGCATTAATTGAAATCGACGCATATCTTGGAGAAATGTTTAAAGGTGTAGTTACGGAAATAGCTAATTCTGCAGATGTTTCTGGCATGAGCACCGACCAGGTTACAAGTTTTGATGTGAAAGTGTTTTTATTAAAAGAATCTTATCATCATTTAGTTTCAGAAAATAATCCAAGTCCTTTCCGACCCGGAATGTCTGCTTCAGTTGATATTCAAACGAATACGAAATCAAGTATTTTAACTATTCCGATTCAATGTGTAACAACAAGAGTTGATTCATCTGAAAATATTGGAGAATCATCAACCGAAATTGACGAAGATTTTAAAGAAGTTGTATTTGTTGTTTCCAATGATTCTGCAATTATTACTACTGTAAAAACAGGAATTCAGGATAACAAATATATCGAAATTAAAGAGGGTTTAACAGAGGAGAATTCTATTGTAACCGCTCCATATAGTGCTATTTCCAGAAGGCTAAAAGATGGCTCCATTGTTAAGGTGGTTGATAAAAAAGAATTGTTTAATGAAAAGGATTAATTTTGCCAATTCAAAAGATGATATATTATGGCTTTGATTTTGAATATTGAAACATCAACAACTGTTTGTTCAGTGTGCTTATCCATGAATGGAGAATTGCTTGGAATTAAAGAAAGCAGTGAGGAAAAATCGCATGCCAAAAAACTGACTATTTTTATTGATGATTTGCTCAAAGATCGCGGATACAATTTTGATAATATAGATGCTGTTGCAATAAGCAAGGGCCCAGGATCCTATACCGGACTGAGAATAGGAGTTTCTACCGCAAAAGGATTTTGTTTTGCTAAGAATATCCCATTAATTGCTGTCAACACTCTGCAGGCTATGGCAAATGGAATTATTAATAAAATTCATTCGGATGAACTTAAGATTGAACATTTCAAAGAATCCATCTTAGTTCCGATGATTGATGCAAGAAGAATGGATGTATACTCAGCTTTTTTTAATCCAAAAGGAGTATTTGTTAGAGATGTTAAGGCTGAAATCATAGAAGAAGATTCTTATACGGATGTATTAAATAAAAAGAAAATGTTTTTCTTTGGCGATGGATCAGAAAAAATTCATGATATCATAAAACACAAAAACGCCTTTTTTATTGAAAATGTCAATCCCTCGTCAAAAGATATGCTTAAATTGTCTGAGCAGGCATATAAAAACAAAGATTTTGAGGATGTCGCTTATTTCGAACCTTTTTATTTAAAAGATTTTGTTGCAACCGTTCCAAAGAAAAATATTTTTAAATAATTGCACAGATTTTGTTTCATCCAAAATAAAAACAAATGAAAGCCAGGTTCCTGAAAACAATTGGTTTAATCATAGCATTACTTTTAAGTAAAAACTTTAACGCTAATTCTCCCAGTGATGTTAAACCATATATATCGGGAGAGAGATTAGTATATATTGCACATTTTGGTTGGTTAAATGCCGGCACAGCAACATTTACAATTGAAAAAACGAATTTTGAAGATCAGGATTTATATCATGCTGTTGCAAAGGCTAATACAGTTGGCCTCGCTGATAAATTATTCGAAGTGAGAGATATCTATGAGAGCTATTTCAGGCCAGATAGCAACCAAACCTACATGGCTATTCGAAATATTAGTGAAGGAAAGTATCGTTATTATAACGAGGTTAGGTATAACTATGCCGAGAATAAGGTAATTAGTCAAAAATCAGGAGAACATGATGTACCTCATAATATACTTGATATGCTGGGTGCATTTTATTATTTCCGACAATCAATGGTAAGCAAAATAAAAAATGTGGGAGATGAATTAATTCTGGACACGTACTTTGCTGATGAAATATTTCCTTTAAAAATGAAATATGCTGGAGATGAGAATATAAAAACAAAATTAGGGAAATTTAACACCATGAAGTTTACTCCTGTGGTTGAACCAGGAAGAATTTTTGATTCAGAGGATGATGTTACCATCTGGATTTCAAAAGATAAAAACTATATCCCTGTGCAAATAAGAATCGATCTTATAATAGGATCTATAAAATGCGATTTAATAGAATATTCAGGTTTACAGTATGAGTTAGAATACAAAGACTAAAATAAACAGTAAGTTTTATTGGTATAGATAATTAAATGATTTAAACTATTTTTGCACAATTAATTCGATTAAATTTTATAGATTATGGCAAGCACATCAGATTTTAAGAATGGATTATGCATTGAATATAATGGAGATTTATTTACAATTGTTCAATTTCAGCATGTAAAGCCTGGAAAAGGTGCAGCTTTCGTTAGAACAAAGCTTAAAAATCTTAAAACAGGTAAAGTTATTGATAATACATTTAATGCAGGAGTTAAAGTGAACGTTCAACGCATTGAGCGTCGTCCGTATCAGTTTCTTTATAAGGATGATATGGGGTATCATTTTATGCATAGCGAAACTTTTGAGCAAGTATCATTTCAAGAAGATTTAATTAATGCCTCTGATTTATTAAAAGAAGGACAGGGAGTGGAAGCTGTGTGGCATGCCGACACTGAAACACCATTGTATTGTGAGTTGCCTGCATATGTTGTGTTAGAGATTACGTATACAGAACCAGGGTTGAAAGGAGATACTTCTTCAAGCACATCATTAAAACCTGCTACTGTTGAAACAGGAGCTGAAATAATGGTACCTCTTTTTGTAAACACCGGTGATAAAATAAAGGTAGATACAAGAGATCACTCATATGGTGAACGCGTAAAAGAATAGACCTTTCTTTTTGTTCTTAATTTTTGTACATTTATTGAGATTTGAAATACAGAACAAATGGATCTTGCTGGCAAAGCATCAATTAACAGGTTAAAGCTTTCTACATTTAAGCTTAACACGCTTCTTACAATTACGAAAGCCATTAACGAGAACCTTTCAACAGAAGAGTTATTAAATCGTTATGAAAAAATTCTTCGAGAAGATTTAAATATTGGTAAGATTCTGATTTTTAAATACGATAAAGAATGGGCTCTAATTCTAAGCTCCGGGTGTTCAAAAGAGATCATTAAACGAATAGATGTAAAAAAAGATTTATTGGGGCATCAAGAAATTTCTTTTATTACTGCATCTCCAAATCCTACATTAAGGGTTTTCGATAATATTATTCCAGTTGTAAATAATAATGTTCCAATTGCTTTTGTATTAATTGGAGATATTGATGAGGAAAAGGAAGGAGTAAGTCCAACGATTAAGCACCTTCATTTTATTCAAACTCTTTCCAATATTATCATGGTAGCTATTGAAAATATTCGTTTGTATAACGAATCATTGAAACAGGAAGCGATGAAAAAAGAGCTTGAATTGGCTTCCAAGATGCAATCTATGTTAATTCCTGATCGTTCAATATTGCCGCACAACGATAAAATATTAGTTTCAACGTTTTATCATCCACATTTGGAGGTAGGTGGCGATTACTATGATTTTATTCAGTTAAACGATGAGGAGGTTGGATTTTGTATTGCAGATGTGTCGGGCAAAGGAATTTCTGCCGCATTATTAATGTCAAATTTT
>PKTC01000172.1 GCA_002869305.1 Marinilabiliales bacterium | reverse complement strand
GATTCAATGCTTTGCAAGGTGATATCATTCCTAATTTCTCTTTTTACTTCCAGTAATTCCTGATAATCGCTCAAAGCTTTAGGCTTTACTTTCTCTTTTAAACTATTTTCGAAATTCCAAACAACCTCAGGAGATTTTGCCATTCTATTTTCAGTTCGATATGCGGCGAATGTTTTATAACCTAGAAGCTTAGCCATTTTTTCTCTTTCAACTAATATTTGTTTTAGAATGTCTAAGTTTTTATCTGCTGCGGTGTTTTTATATTTTCTTGCTAATTCTTTTCTGGCCTCATCCGATTTGGAATATTTCATAAATGGAATGTAGGAAGGATACTCCATTCCAATTTTATAAGTCCTATCTTCCTGTAAATGAGACTTTTTATAATCTTCAGGTAATCCATCCATTTGTTCTTCAGTTGCAACCAAGAAATCCTGATGGGAACTAATATTAGCATCAAACTGAATTCCCAAATCAGAGAGTTTATCTTTATAAAGTTTAAGTTCTTGCCTTTTTTCTTTGGATAGGGCAAATCCATTTCTTTCAAACTCTTCTACAGTTTCAATCAAATACTTCTTTTTTGCACTCTTTAATTCTTTAGATTCATCCATTAGGGAATACTCTTTGACGGCATTGTATAACTCCTCACTCAAAGAGATCTCATTAAAAAATTTTCCGAATTCTGCAGTGCTTTCCAAACATTTATTCCTAATTTCATCATTAGGATGCACATATGCTAATAAAGATATTACCTGATTAACTTTCATTAAATCATTGTAAATGTTATCTAAAGATTGCATGGTATTTTCGAATGTTCTATCCGTATTTTTTTTACCATAAATAGTAGCCAGATTGTCTTTTGCGTTGAGAATAGAAATATCTGTTGCGTCGCTTACAGATTGTACTGTAACACTGTTAAAATCTATAATTTGATTTGTCTCTGTCAATAATGGATTTTTCATTTTATCCTTACTTTTTATACATGATGTGATTCCTGTTCCAACAAACAGGAGAATGATTAAATAGTTTATTAATTTAAGGTTTTTCATAGAGCTTTAAATTCAGAATGTAAGGATGTAAATTTAATATTTTATAAATTAGGCGAAATTAAATTATTGTTATTTTAACAATATAAACTAAAAAAATATCTAAATGAGTCTTCAAAATTGGGATATGGTAATTACTGACCTCGATGGTACTTTGTTGAATGATCATCGTGAAGTTAGCCTCGACGATATGAAAACTTTATATTGGCTCGGAGAAAATGATATTGTAAGAGTTATCGCTACCGGTCGCAATTTCTTTTCTATAAATAAAGTCCTTAAACCAAATTTCCCAATTGACTACTTAATTTTTTCTTCAGGAGCAGGTATATACGATTGGAAGAAAAAAAAGCTTTTGAATTCTCAATTCATTTCTGGAGATGAAGTAATGCAATTATCTCAAATTCTTATGGATCATTCGGTTGATTTTATGATTCATGAAATGATACCCGATAATCATAAATTTGTTTATTACCAAACAGGGAAAAGTAACCCTGATTTTGAAAGCAGAATAAAAATCTATAAAGAATTCGCTTTTGAATTAGATCCATTAACTGAAGATTACAAGCATGCTTGTCAGATTTTAGCTGTATTCCCTAATGATATTAGCTTATTTGATGAAATAAAACAAAAATTTGATGATATAAAGATTATTCGTACAACTTCTCCACTGGATGGAGATTCTATTTGGATGGAGATCTTTCCACAAACTGTTTCAAAAGGGCATGGAATTGAATGGCTTTGCAATGAACTAAATATTAACCAGAAAAGTACAATTAGTATTGGGAATGATTACAATGATATAGATATGTTAGAGTTTACTGCAAAGAAATACATTGTAGAAAATGCACCCGATGAGCTTAAAAAAAGATTTCCAATATGCAAAAGCAATAAGGAAAGTGGTGTTACAAGCGCTCTTTCTTTACATTTTGATTTTTTCTAAGTGCCTGATGAGCTTGGAATCTATAACGCACTCCAAAAGATAATTCAAGTAATTTGGGGTAACCAGGAATAAATGTTGTTGATAAATCAAGCACTTCGTTTAATTTATAGTTAAACTCTAGCTCTCCACCATACCATAAAAATTTATACTGCCAAAAGTCAGTTTCATTTCCTCTATAAAAGCCCGAATTAACATAATCATCAAACTTCGAATACCAACTTCTTCGAAAGATAAAAGTTGGACCTATCCCTCCATTAATTGAAAATCGCTTTGTATCTAAAATAACTCCCCTGAATCCTATGTGCACCAATCCAGAAAAAAGTCCGCCACAATCGGAATAAATTGCAGTTACTACTTTTGCAGATAACTTATCTTTGTGAAAAAAGTTTTCATAACCAAAGTACATGCCTAAATTGACTACTGCTACACCATTCCTGTCTATTTTGGTTGGCATATTATCTGCATTAACATCACCATCGGGATGGAAACTAAGACCAAAGAATTTAAGTGTAAAATTATCCTGTGCTGTTCCAGTAAATGAAGGGTAAATTAATAATATAAACAGAATAATCTTTTGCATATGAATCTATTTTGAAGCACACAAATGTACGGTGAAGTTTTATCTTTTTTCAAATAAAATGATTTGTGCTTCAAACTCCCTTATATACATGCAAGTCTTTAATTTTGTTCAAAAAAAGCTTCAACTCCGGGATAATTATATTTTCGTTTTGCTATTTCGAGAGGAAATATAAAATATTTCACATCGGCCTCTGAGCAGACGTTCATATCTGAATCAATCAGTTCCGCATGAATAGTTGCAAATTTCTTATTTTGTTCTATCAATTTAGCCCTAACCTGCAGTTTACCCTTATCGGTAAATGCAGTATTCTTATATTTTACATTTAAAGTTGCTGTTACCCCTGCTGTTTTTGCTTTTATATATACTACCCAACTTGCAATTTCATCCAATATCGTGGATTGAATTCCTCCATGTAAAATATTACCATAGCCAGCCAAATGTTGTTTTGGTTCCCATGAACTAACAACATATTCACCATCCTCATAAAATTCCATTTGTAAACCAATAGTATTTATGGGTGAGCAACCAAAACAATTGTAGCCATCTAAATTTATATAAGGATTTAAAATTTTTCTCATTTTATTCTCTATTAATATTCGAAAGATCTGCCAGTAATAGACTCGACCGGAACTTTAATTATAAGTATATTATCAACAGCTGGTTTTGAATACTCAAAATCTCTTTCAGAATAATTTTTCATAAAAATATTTAATCCCTTCATTTTCTCCTCGTAATCGTCAACAAACAATGCATGTCCATTAACCAGTACTCCCTTGTAGGCATATCTCCATGAGCAAGCAACATGCTCGTGCCTGAAGAATAATTTGTGGTCTGTATCAAATTCAATACAAACCTTATTGTTACGTTTTAGTATGTCAACTTTTTTTCCTTCTTTGGCACAGTGTAACCATATTGTTTGATCTTCATAACCAAAATTCATTGCAAGAACATAAGGAGTATCAACATCCACCATACCAACTCTGCAGATCTTACATTTCTTGATAATTTCTTCAAGTTTATCAAATTCAACAATATCTTTTATTGCATTATCTCGCTTTGCCATAATATTAGTCTTTAAAAATAATAAATGATTATAAAGATACGATTTTGGATAAAAAGTATTTTAGTTCTCAGCTAAATTAAATAACGGAAGAGTAAAAGTTATGGTGGTGCCCATGCCTTCTTGACTTTCAATAAAAATATCACCATTGTTCATTTTGACAAACTCCTTACAAAAGAATAATCCAAGTCCTTTTCCTGTTTCCCCTTTTGTTCCATTTCCATGACCATTAGCAAGCTCAAACACTTCTTCTTTCTTTTCTTTTCTATACGCCAAAAAGGGTTCATTCGTTTCTCCGACTGTGCGGTTCAGCTCTCCCTTTAGCACTTTGTGCTTCTCGCTAT
>PKTC01000334.1 GCA_002869305.1 Marinilabiliales bacterium | reverse complement strand
GAAGAATGGGAAAAACGTTGGTATAATTTATTCAAAACTAAAAATGAGATTCTTTCGGGAGTATTTCCTGTACTGGAAACCAACGATGACAAAGCCAGGAAGGTATATTATACCGGACCATTAACAATGCTCTATCTAACACATACTAATCTCCCTCAACACGACAAAGTATTTTTAACTGGTGGACCAAGATGGGGAGCATCTATAACCTTTTTCTGGGATATCACTGAATGGTCGACTTTATGGGCAACAGTTGATCCAATGATGATGAAAGAACACCTTAGCTCATGGATTAGTATTGATCCTTCAAAGTTTTATGGCCAGGATAATCAAGGTGGAAAAGGAGTTGGTAATGGCTATTCAGCAAACTACTGGGCATTATTTCAAATGATTCGCGCTTATATTACAGTATCTGGTGATTACGAGTTCCTGGATCAAGTTTTGGATGGAAAGACCGTGTTGGGACATTTAGAGAATTATGCAACCAATTGGAAAAGAATATCAATTTATGGCCAAACAGGTGCTCAAGAAGATATTTATAAGTTAGCCGATTTCGGAGATGATGAATGGAATTTACTGGAATGTGTCCCTACCTATAAACATATAGTACCTTCTTTTAATGCCGGTTATATCTGGATGATGCGCGAAACAGCTGCTTTTTATAGATTGAAAGAAAATATAATAAAAGCTGAAGAACTTCGTAAAGAGGCAGATGACATGGTAGAAAGATTATTAAACTTATATGCAGGTGATGGGGTGTGGTACAGTTTATATCCAAATGGTAAAAAAATTGAGGTTAGACACTGTCTTGATTTTATGTTTATGGGTAGATATTTACCTAAAGATATCCCTCATGATATAAAATCCGAAATGATGGA
This sequence comes from Marinilabiliales bacterium, assembly GCA_002869305.1. Lineage (GTDB taxonomy): Bacteria > Bacteroidota > Bacteroidia > Bacteroidales > UBA12077 > UBA12077. The sequence continues at coordinate 3,094 of PKTC01000334.1, read as the reverse complement.
ATTTGTTTATCGTGAATTAATAACAGATCAATGGATGAGAGCTCAATCGTTGCAAGATGTGGCTGCCAAAGAGTCTGACAGGGCAGATCATGGACCTTTAGGAGCTTTTGATGGATGGCCGGCGGGTACTATGGATGCTTTAACACAGTTGGGATTTTCACAGAAAGCACTTGACTTTTATCACAATATTGAGCCGGTAACTCATGAAGGAATCTGGGCTCAGGCGCATGAATTGTGGGGTGAAAATAAAATGAATAAAAAAGCAAAAGTTCGTATAGCACAAAGAGGATGGCATAACAGAGAATCCTCTTCAGGGATAGCTATGTCGCAGGTCATGTTAAAAAACTTTTTTGGTTTTTATCCTGATATAAATGGTGAGGTGCTTCATAACAACGGTCAGTTAAACTTTAAAGGCAAGCTATATCATGTGCAATTCAAAGGAGAATATTATACTCTTATAACTGAGAATGGTAAAACTACTATGATAAAAGAAAATTAGACCTAAACAATTCTATCATGAAAAAAATATTTATTACACCAATTTTAATTTTGCTTACTGTTTGTAGTTTTTCTCAAATCAATAAAAAACCGGTTGATTATGTAGATCCAATGATTGGAACTCATAATTCCAGATGGATTCTATTTCCGGGTCCTACCGTTCCATTTGGAATGGTAAAACTAAGTCCGGATAACCAGGAGTTAGGTTGGAAAGCAGGATATGAATACGATATCAATAATATTGCTGGTTTTAGCCATATTCATTCATGGACTATGGCTGGTTTATTGACCATGCCGACCGTAGGTAAATTGCAAACAAATCCGGGAACAGAGAAACATCCCGAGCAGGGATACAGATCTGTATTCAACCATGATAATGAAGAAGCTTCAGCTGGTTATTATTCTGTACTTTTAGATGATTATAATATTAAAGCAGAATTAACCACTACAACCAGATCAGGATTTCAACGTTATACTTTTCCGGAAAATGATTCAGCACGAATACTAATTGATCTTCAGATACCATCAGAATACGGTTTTGAAATCTTTTACACAGAGATAAAAAAGGTAAATGATACAGAAATTGAAGGTGTATCTTATCAGCAAAGCTTAAGAAAAGCAAACTACAATGAATATGAATTACATTTTGTAATGCGTTTTAATAAGCCATTTAAATCATTAAATGGTTGGGTAAAAGAAGATATTGTAAGAAATGTAGATGGAATTTCATCCGGCTTTGGGCATAAAGACGTAGGAGCTTTTGTGGAGTTTGAAACTAAAGCTGGAGAACAGGTTATGGTGCAAACAGGTATATCCCTTGTGAGTGCAGAACAAGCAAGGTTAAATTTAGAGACAGAACTTAACGACTATAACTGGGATTTTGACCAGGTTGTTTTAGACTCAAAAGAACAATGGAATGATTTGTTGTCGGTAATTGAAGTTGAAGGTGGAACGGAGCTTAATAAAACAAAGTTTTATACAAATTTGTACAGGGCTTATGCTGGAAGAACTACGTGGAGTGATGTTAATGGAAAGTACAGGGATATGTATGAAAAGGTACAACAGCTAAAGGATCCTTCAAAACCAATATATGGAAGTGATGGCTATTGGATTACATTCTGGAATTTAAACCAACTCTGGACATTGGCAACTCCCGATATCGCCAATAATTGGGTGAATTCATTCTTGGAGATTTATGATAAAGGAGGTTGGTTACCTAAAGGACCAACGGGAATTGAATATTCTGCCATAATGGTTGCTTCTCATCAAATATCGTTAATGGTTGGTGCCTATCAGAAAGGAATAAGAAATTTTGATGTTGATAAAGCCTGGGAGGCAATATATAAAATGCAAACTACACAGGGTAAACCTCACGAAGCAGGAGGTTATGTAGGAAATAGACATTTAAATACATACATGGAACACGGTTTCGTACCGGATGAAGATGGTCCTGTGTCCAACACACTCGCTTATGCTTACGATGATTGGACAGTAGCGCAGTTTGCTAAAGCATTAAATAAAACAACAGAATATAAGCAATTTATGCATAGAGCATTTAACTATCAAAATGTATTCGATAGTTCAGTAGGTTATATGAGACGTAAGCATAAGGATGGTACCTGGGTTGATAATTTTAGCGAGTTTGGACAGGTTTCATGGCTGGGCCCCGGATGGGTCGAAGGAAACGCCTGGCAATATACTTATTTTGTGCCACATGACTTACATGGTTTAATAAACTTAATGGGAAAAGAAGAGTTTAATAATCGGTTACAGAAAGGTTTTGAAACTTCAGCCCCACATAAATTTAATTCAGAACATTTGGGTTCCAACAGCCTGGATGGAATGGGAGTTTTACCGGTAAATCATGGAAATCAACCCAATATGCAAGCGGCTTACTTATTTAATTATTAAGGAAAACCTTGGTTAACACAATATTGGACACGAGAGATTATGGATAATTATTATGGTTCCGACAGAGTAGGTTGGATGGGTGACGAAGATCAAGGCCAAATGGGAGCATGGTACGTAATGAGCGCTATAGGATTATTTGAAATGGATGGAGGAGCTTCTAACAAACCAATATATGAAATCGGAAGTCCTATTTTCGAAAAGATAACAATCCATTTAGATGAAAAACATTATCCCGGAGGTAAATTTGTAATCGAGGCGAAAAATGTTTCAAAAAAGAATAAATACGTGCAATCTGCAAGCTTAGATGGGAAACCTTTAAATAAACCATGGTTTTACCATTCAGACTTAATCGACGGAGGAAGCCTTGTGTTGGAATTGGGAGCAAAACCTAACGAAAATTGGGGAAGTAAACCTGAAAATGCCCCACCTTCTATGTCAACAGAACTTTCACAGGCAGAAATTGATGAAATATTGAAGTATGATAAGTTTGCGGAAGATATAGAAGCATGGAACAAAGCAATAAAAGCCTATTATTACCATAGGAAGGAGCAGTTTGAAATGCTTCCAAACACAGAGAATGAAATAATCATGTTAGGTAATAGCATTACCGACCAATGTGAATGGCATGAGTTATTCAATAATATAAATGTGAAAAATAGAGGAATTGGAGGTGATGATACTGACG
>PKTC01000473.1 GCA_002869305.1 Marinilabiliales bacterium | reverse complement strand
GAGTTTGTGAAGTTTAACATAGAACAAACGAGAATATCCACCAGTAAAATCCCAAATTTTATTAGGAAGTTAATTGGTAAAATTTATTTGAGCTCTCTCGTTCGAAAATATTTAAAAAAGGTAGCAAAAACTGTCGATACCAATGGTTGGCCCACTCAATTATTTGATGGTACAAAACACGATGATTTTGCTATGAGTATTGAAACCCGAAACTGCCAGATGGTAGCCTTATGGGAATCAATTGGTGAAGGTGATATTAAACCCTATTGCTCCTTCTTCGATTTTAGCGCTGCAGAAGTAATGAATCTCGGTTTAAAACAAATATCCGATTACGATTCAGGAGTATGCAAATATTGTTTCTACAAAAAAGGAAAGGTAGAATGGCCGGAAGCAATAAATAATATAATCAATTAAAAACTTAGAACTATGAAAGAAATAACATTACAAGGTTCATTTTTTGAAATGGGTCAACAATACGGAATTCAGTTTAAAAAGTTAATAAAGCTTATGCTTTTCGAAGTTAAATTAATGGCCATTGCAGGTGAAAAAGAAGGACGAGATTTTTTCCGCCCAAAAGTTCATCATATGCTAACCGCAATTTTAAAAATCAGAAAATATCGCAAAGTATACCGGGAGGTAGCAACTGAGTTTGAAGAAAATATTGAAAAATATTATCCTGAGATATTGGAATTAATAAAAGGAATGGCCGATAGCACTAAAATAGATTATCGAGACCTGATTTTTGTGAACTGTCTTGTAGAATATAGCCTCAAGTGTTCAGCTTTTGGTGCGGCAGGCACAGCTACAAAAAATGGAAGTCCGTTAATTGCAATGAATGCTGATGAAAGCAAAGCAATTCAAAAATATTATGTAAATATTAATATGAAGCCAGACCATGGGTATCATTTTACTGCTACCTACATTGGCGGAACCATATTTCCTGTTTTTGGAATGAATGAACATGGATTGTCCTTAGCTTCTCTGCTATTATTCCTGGATAACGAGGAAATGTCCAAAATTCGAAAACCGCAATTTTTAAAATTTTCAGTATTACACAAATGTAAATCAGTTGCCGAAGCAAAAGACTTATTTGATAGTATTCCGGCTGCTGGAATTGGAACAGCAACTTATGTGGCCGATTCAAAACAATTGTTGGTACAAGAAGAAAACCCGGTTTTTAAAAAAACCATTGTTTATGATAACGGAACTCATCATACGGCTAATTTCCCTCAAACCGAAGAATTACAAAAATTTGTTAAAATAAATAAGTTGGATGATATTTCTTTCTTCTATGCTAAAGACAGGCATCGCAGAATTGGAAATATACTTGAAAAGAATACTGGTAATATTGATGAAGACACATTTTACAATATTATTTCTGATCACGGATCGCCTGAAGATGACACGGTTAATAAATGTGTATGTGTTCATCCCGAAAATACGAAAGGCATTAAAACATGCGCTTCTATTATTTTATCACCTGGAGATAAAAGGATGAAGATTTTTGATGGTAATCCTTGTGAAAATAATTCGAAAGATTTTCAATTTTAGTTTAATCTCTTAAGAATGCGGTCTTGCGCAGCTATTAAAGGAAGCTATTTAACTATTAAAATTCAAAGTCATGTTTAATAAATTTATAAACCAAATTAAAGAACAGGGCGACTTAAACGAGGCTGAAATAGCCTATCTAAAAGAACACGCCAAAATAGTGATATGCAAAAGGCATGAAGAAATTATTAGTGCCGGCAAAATGGTAAAAGATATCTATTTTGTGATTGATGGTTGCGTAAGAATGTTTTATAATGTGGATGGAAACCATAAAACAGCTTTTTTCTACAACTCGGGTGATTTTATATGGACAGGCAGAGACGCTAATTCTCCAATTCAAAAGAATTACGAAACCATTGAAGATACCGTATTGGTGAAAATTAATAAACAAATTGTATATGATCTGATGGAATCTTCAGCTAATCTTGAATCAATTATAAGATATTATAAAGAAAGGGAGTTAATTGCTTACCAGCATTTAATTGCTCATTTTATTACACTTTCTCCGGAAGAAAGGTTTTTACATTTAGTTGAGAATAATAAAGCCTTAGTTCAGCGAGTTCCTCAACAGTATATCGCCTCTTATCTCGGAGTTTCTGCCGAAACATTAAGTAGAATAAAAAGACGAGTTTATGAGAAAGAAAAAGAAGCTATGCTAATGAGTACTTTTTAAATAATTAAAACCTAACATGAATGCTTTTATGCTAAAATCTAATTTAATATGGCATTTTCGGGCTATTAAATCGTTCGAAAGTAAATTAAACATGTCAACGTACTTTGCTACGAACCTTTAACAAGCCATTAAAATACGACCTATCTGCAACAAATATAGTTCTTGCCATTTCTGCATAAGTTAGTCCCTTTTGATCTTGAAATGAGGCAGTTAAATTAAATGTGTATTTCTTTTTAGATTCTATTTTAGTTTTTATTTCATCGATTTGTTCATCTGTAATAATAAATCTGGCAAATACTGTATTTTTTATTGGTTTTATGAAATTTATCGTGGCAGATTTATCCCAAACAACATACTCTTTTCCTAAAATATTAATGAGTTGAGTTAGATAAACTGGGTCTAATGCACCGAATATACTACCTCCAAATACAGTTCCCATTAGATTTTTTGTTTTCCAATTTAACCTAAGTTTAATATGAACTTCTTTCAGGTCTGCTGATAAAAAACAAACACGTCCACCAGTGCGCCTATAGGCAGGATGAAAATGAAAACCGATTTTTAGTATTTTTGATTTTATATTCTCTTTGCGTTCTGTTTTGAAAATGGATTTTGTCATAATAAATTATTTTTTAGCATAGAACTGCTACAAATCTATTATTTATAGATCTTAACGTTATTGACGTTTGTTAAGAAAAAAACCATACATTTTCATAGTTTTATCTAAATTAAAAAGTACAAGAACCTCAAATTCCCTTGATTTAAGATCTAAAGAATATTTGGATAAACTGTTATGTGCATTTGAAGCTGAGAATAATAGACTAAAAATACAAATTCTTTTTAATCCTTACCAGATTCTTTTTCACATCTGCTGAATTCTTTTTCGGCCTTATTTCTTTCAATTTAAAATATTTTATTTGAAGTGCAGAATTGGCTCATTTTAGTTCTACCATACATTATAATAGGTCATATTACTGCCTAATATAAAGGATTATAAGAACAATTTGGGATAAAAACTATGTTTGATAAATTTATAGAATCAATACAAATGGATGGCTCCTTAAACGAGTCAGACATATCAGAATTAAGAGAACACGATCCCATTAAATTTTATAAAAAAGGTGAAACTATTCTATCTTCTGGTAAGAATGTTAGAAATATATACTTTGTTATTGATGGTTGCATACGGTTATACTATTATGTTGACGGAAAGGATAAAACAGTCTTCTTTTATCAGGAGGGGAACTTTATCTGGGCTGCAAACACTATAAAATATGAAGTTCTAAGACAAAAGAATTATGAAGCTATTACCGACTCTATGGTGGTAAAAATAGATAAAGAAATTGCATTTTAACTTATAAAATCTTCGCGCAATTTTGAGGCAATCACCCAACATTACAAAGAAAAGGAGTTAATTGCATATCAGAAGTTAGTAGCCTCTTTTAATACACTTTCTCCTACCGAAAGGTTTATACATTTAATGGAAACTAATAATAAGTTATTTCAATGCGTTCCTCAAATGTACCTTGCATCATACTTAGGTGTTTATATTGAAACTTTGAGCAGAATTAAAAGACGGGTATGTGAAAAAGACCTTGCAGTATCGTATGCATTTTAATATGAGATAACTTTTTGACTTTAATCAATTTTTACTAAAGGTTTGAATGCTAAATTTGTCAATTAATAAAATTGAAAGAAAATGGAGCAGACGCAAACTGCATTGAAGAACCAACGATTATATTATTTAGACTGGTTAAGAGTATTAGCTTTT
>PKTC01000065.1 GCA_002869305.1 Marinilabiliales bacterium | reverse complement strand
GACGCAATAAATATTCTAAACCATTCAGTTTAATTTCATATAAAGTTGCCAAAAGTATACCTATCTTTCCTGCAGGAAATCCTTTCTGGTTGTACCACACCAGGTATGGCTCGGGTATATCACAAATTAAACTTCCTTTGTATTTTCCGTAAGGCATACGGGTTTTAACCAAATCGATTAAAATGTTCGGATTGAATAATATATTTTGTTCGTCTTTCATTTTATTGGCCGATAAAGAAAGCATTTCTTTTTACTAATCTGTTATTTAGAAGCGATAATTTCACTTTAATCAACCTAAATCACTTATATTTTACTTTAATAAACCTTGGATGGTAAATACTTGCATCCTTTTGGATATCCTCCCAAAAATCAAATGTAATGGTGTTATAACTAATTAATAATTCTCCAGGACTTGATAAGTGATAATGCGCTTTTGCATTGTAAGGTAATAATCCCTTTTCTGCATACTCAGGACATGTATACACTTCGTGAATCTCACCAAATGGACCAACTGGAGAATCCCCAACTCTTATACCAATTTTCTCTGATAATCCTAAAACTGTAAAAGTTAATAGATATCTGCCATCTTCTGTTGGCGTTACACTCAATTCGTTTGAAACTCCATTGGTAATTGGAACTGCCTTTTCCTTATTCGAAACCCACTGTATTCCATCCCAAAATGTCCATTTAGCAATATCTTCAAACTTATCAGGTTTTACTTTTGCTGCCAGCAATGATTTGTTCCCTTCGGCAATTCCATATATGTAGACATAACCGTCGGGATTTGGAGCATTAGCTTTCTTAGTATTTACAAATATTCCACTTCCAAAATATATTCTTCCATATTCCGGATGGACAAAACCTAAATCGGTTGGAATCTGATCACTTTTCCTTATCCCTTTGGATGTGGGTTTATCTATTTTTAATAAGCTAATATTTGTTTGTTCAAAGTCGAATACATTAGGTCCCGTTTTATGCACATGATATGCAAAAATATAAAGTGCGTCTTTCTTGTGATTAATGAATCCATCTCCTAACCAAAAATATTCTCCATCCTTACTGTTCTTGTTATCAGGAGTAAAATATGAAATTGGATTTCCTTCCATATCTTTGTTGTATTCAAACAATATTTTTGATTTATCGGGTTTAACTCCAGTCATCCATGCAACAGTATTGTTAACCATTACATTTCCTGGTTTTGGGACCCCATTCTCCACTTCTCCGATATATGTGTCACTAAAAATAAAGAGTGTCTTTTTATCCTTATTGTTTTGATCTTCAATACCATCCAAAGGAATAGAAAAAATACCGTCAGCACCAAACCAGCCTGATGAACGTTCCATTAAAGCCGTCCATTCTGGTGCCGGTTCTGCAGAAAATGATAGTGGTTTTAGTTCTGCACTCTTTTGCTTACTTTCTAAGTTCTCTTTCGAATTTTCATTCAATATAAGATTCATTGGAACACGAATAAACCGTGCACGATAATTCTCAACATTTTCAAAAACATCCCTAACTCGTATTGAATTGACACAATATGATACCAGCAATTCATTGTTTTCAATAAACTGTGGATGAGCTAAAGCGTTATATGTATGTATTTTTTTTGTTGAATCTAAATCATGTTCCGGTGTGTGGTAGATAAACTTTTTATTTGAAAAACCTTTGTTCGGATAATCAGAGGTATAAGTAAAGATATCCTCTCCGCCTCTTTCCTGTGTTAATAGAATATATTTCTCCTGAAATTTAAATATACTAAACTGTTCTGAAACTCCCAGGTCAATCTCAATAGGTATGGATCGTTTTATGTCTTTATCCCAACCGTCGCCCGTTGAGTATTCCCAGTTATTATGAAATGTTTTACTGTTTAAAGGTACACGCGCAGTATGCACTTTAGCTAATCCTGGAGAATTTTTTGTTCCATAGATGTATACGTATTCTCCATCTACCATCACACAATTACCAAAATCTATCTTATTTTCAGCATAATTGAATCCAGCCTTTTTAGTTTCTATGTATTTAAAATCAGGTAAGGTAAATGTATGTAAATCTATACCTCCAACTCGAAATGCAAACTTATCTTCCGCGAGTTTATCTACTTCATCCAGCTCTTCTTCCGGTTTATCCGATTTTTCAACAGATGAAGGTTCATTATACATGTTTAATGAGAATACATACATCGTGTCATGTTTTACAAATCCATGTGCCGGCCAATACCATCGATATGTAGAATCCCCGGGTGCATTGACAGGTTTCATTAAAGTAACAGGATCTTCATATTCTCCTTTATAAATTGCTCTGGAATGAGCTTGTCCTTTATCCAATACTATGAAAGCATTTCGCAACATAGTAGTATTAAAATCTCTTGCACCATCTTTCACAGTTCCCAGGAAACAATCACCAAGCAAAAAAATCGATGATCCATTGAGTAACTCTATTGAAAAAATACCATCAGCTCCTGTTATACCGTTTGAATCAGCATAAAACAGATCTTTGAAATCATCATCGACTCTAACACTACCGTCGTCAACAAAGTTATTTCTACACGAACCTGTCCAAATAATTATGCTGAAAACCAACAAAATATGCAATATGCTTTTCATAATTCAATTTTTTAAATTTTGATAAAAGTTTACCGAATAGATATACGATGCAAATTATTTCAAAACGCTACATCGTATTAAAACTGCTTATGTTTTGTCACCTGATATCAATAGCTCCAATATAGAATGTTATTAGTCTTTGACAGCTATTTAGTTAATTGGGAAACTTCATATTCTCCATGATATTAATAAATCTTTCGTCATCACGAATAGGATCATACCAGTGTTCTACCTGCATAAAAATAAGAAACCAGGATTTCTCTTTGTATGCCTGTTCCAGAAGATTAATGGCTTCATCATAATCTTCGATCGCAATATGAATAAATGATCGTTGAACAGGGGGTAAATAATTATCTTTTGCGGCAGCGGAATAAAAATCGGCCAACTGTTTAGCCTGCTTTATTCTTCCCGCATCACCCAAAGCGTGTCCCAGGCCTCCTCCAATCTCAACCGTACCATCTGAAAGCTCAAAGGCCTTTAAGTATGTTTTTATCGCATCATTATGCTCCTCCAGGCCATTAAATGCCATTCCTAACCAATCATAACTCCATGGTAAATCTGGATCTTTTTCGATCCCCTTTATTGTAAGCGGTTTCATTTCTTCAAAGCGATATTGAAAATATAAGAGAGAGCTTCTTGCAATCAAATAATTATCTAAAGAATCCATTTTCATAATTGTATCGGATTGTTCCATTGCTTTATCAATATTACCCATCGCTGTTAACCACAGCGAATACCAATGTCGTGCATTTAAGTTCTTGGGATTTTTTTCGATCGATTTTTCAAATGCTTCCTTTGATTCACTCCACTTCCAATCTATGAAGTTGATAATACCATCTAATTTATAAACGTCTGAGCTCGTTGAATCTATTTTCATTAAATCTTCGTAAGCAGATTTAACTTTTTCAAAAGCAATTTCTCTCTGTAAATAACCAAAAACATAAAGCAGTATATAAGAATCCGCATATCCAATATAAGCTTCTGAATTTGTTGAATCAACAGAAATTTGCTTTTCGTAGAAATTTGCTAATTCTAAAAATTCCATCTTGTATTTATGACCTAATGAGGCCATAATTTCCTGATCTATTTTTTCCTGCTTATTTTGATTGCACGAAGAAAAAATTAGGAATACCATTAAAAAACAGAATGTTTTATTCATAAGTTTTGTAGATTTTTAGCTAATGATCAATCCTAATCATTCTGTTATATAGTTATTTATTATATCACGCCAAATAGAATATCCTTTTGCGTTTAAATGAAGCCCATCTATACTATAGTCGTAATTTAATTTTCCGTTTTCATCTTTAAATTCTTTCCATAAATCAATATAGGTTAGCTTATATTCATTAACCAATTCTAACAATTGCTTATTAATTTTTGCAATCTCTGT
>PKTC01000099.1 GCA_002869305.1 Marinilabiliales bacterium | reverse complement strand
CTGATCCAACAATTAAATATTGAAAAAATGCAACAAATGGGTTGCGAATTATCGGCTGAAGAAATTTACAGCATTAATAAAACTAGTTTAAAAGATGGATTCTTGGCTATGTCAATGGAAGAGGAAGTTCCTACTCCTGATTTATCCGTTACATTTCTTGTTCGGATTGAGGACGTATCCGATCAGATCAATAAAGTGCTTAATAATAAAATGACTGAACCGGAAAGGCAGAAGGCAGCAAAACTTGAAGGAGAAAAAATTGCTATCAATGCAGCTCTAGGAAATCATTATAGTGCAAAAGTTAAAAATTTCTATGGTGGAAATAAATATTATTTATTGGTTTATGAAAAATTTACTGATGTAAGAATGGTTGGAGCACCACCCTCATCAATTGGTAAATTTGGTGCTGATACCGACAACTGGATGTGGCCTCGTCATACCGGAGATTTTTCATTATTCCGAGTTTATGCTAGTAAAGACAATAAACCCGCAGATTACTCTCCAGAAAATGTGCCTTACAAACCAAAACATCATTTACCAATTTCTCTTAAAGGAGTACAAAAAGATGATTTCGCAATGATATTAGGTTATCCAGGAGGAACAGATCGTTACATGACATCCATTGAAATTGATGAACTAATTAACATTGCGAATGCTAACAGAATTTATGTGCGCGGAATTCGTCAGGAAATATTATTGGAAGATATGCTTGCTGATGATGCAGTTCGCATAAAATATGCTTCAAAATACTCTGGTTCTTCAAATAAATGGAAAAATTCCATAGGAATGAACAAAGCATTAAAGCAACTCAAAATTATTGATGAGAAAAAAGCTATCGAAAAGGAGTTTACTGAATGGGTGAATAGAAATAAAAAACTTACGAAAAAATATGGTGAAGCCTTAAGCTTAATTGAAAAATCAGTAAATGAAAGAGCAGACATTACAAATGCAAGACAATTTATTTATGAAACTATGCGAAGATCCATGGAAATTTTTGATATTGCTTATGATGCCTCTGATCTTTACAATGCACTTGCCAATGAAAGTAGTGGATTAAAGAATGAAATTGATGATTTTAAGGTCGTTGCTGAAAAATTCTATAAAGATTATAATGCTCCAACAGATCGAAAAGTTGTTCCAGTAATGTTTAAAATCTTTGCTAAAAACATTGATAGTAAATTTTACCCAGATGTTTATACCGAGATTGAAAGTAATTATAATGATGATTATAAAAAATATGTTGATTATGTTTTCGAAAATTCTCTGTTTGCCGATGAAGAAAAACTAAATAAGTTCCTCGAAAATCCATCAAAGGAAATTCTTGAAAAAGATCCTGCTTTTATCGCGGCCCAGTCAATAAATAATAAATATGATGAACTGGATTTAAAATTAGATGCAATAAATGCAGATTTCGATAAAGGACATCGTATGTATATTGCTGGAATTTTAGAGAAAAATGAAGGAAAAGCAATGTATACAGATGCTAATTTTACTATGCGTTTAACCTATGGAACTGTTTTGGATTATTATCCGAGAGATGCCGTTCATTATGACTATATAACCACTTTAAAAGGTGTTATGGAAAAAGAAGATCCCGATAATTGGGAATTTGTTGTACATGATAAGTTGAAGGAATTATACCAAACAAAAGACTATGGCAGATATGCACTGGAAACAGGGGAAATGCCTGTTGCCTTTATTTCAACAAATGATATTACTGGAGGCAATTCTGGAAGCCCTGTAATTAACGGTAAGGGAGAATTAATAGGAACCGCTTTTGATGGAAACTGGGAAGCTATGAGTGGTGATATTGTTTTTGAAAACGAATTACAGCGTTGTATAAATGTTGATGCTCGATATACACTATTTATCATTGATAAGTTTGCAGGCGCAACAAGATTAATTGAAGAAATGACAATAGTTGAATAATTATAGTTTGTTTTTATTTCAAGGAAGGTTCAGAAGTTTCTGAGCCTTCTTTTTTATCCAAACCGTATTGTTTATCTTTAATCCAAAATAAGTTTTTATGCCCGCAAATATTATCATTTATACTGATGGAGCAGCAAGAGGAAATCCTGGCCCTGGAGGATATGGTGTAGTCATGAAATCAGGACAACATAGAAAAGAACTATCTGAAGGATTCAGGAAAACAACCAATAATCGCATGGAGCTTTTAGCAGTTATTGTTGCGCTAGAAAAATTGAAATTAGCGAATAGTAAAGTAGAAATTTATACTGATTCCAAGTATGTTGCTGATGCGGTTGAAAAAGGATGGGTCTTTGATTGGGAAAAAAAACAATTTAAGAAAAAGAAAAATCCTGATCTTTGGATTCGTTTTTTAAAAATTTATCGTAAACATCAGGTCCAATTTCATTGGATTAAAGGTCATGCTAATATTCCGGAAAATGAACGTTGCGATCAGTTAGCTGTAGAAGCCTCCAAGAAAACCAAATTGTTAATTGATAAAGAATACGAAAAATCAGAAGAACCCTTATTTTAATATTCATCAAAATAATTTTTTATCACTCTTTTTTTAATGTAACTTTTGGAGTTATTTATTCTCAAAAAGAAAGTTATTATGAAAATAGCTGATGATATATACCAATACATCATTGAAAAAGCTACGGATGTAATCTACACTATTTCCTTAGATTCAAAAATTACCTTTCATAACAAAGCTATAGAAAAGATTTTTGAATCATCTATTGAAGAAATTGAAACGAAACGCTACGATCATCTAATGATTCCGCAAGACAAGGACCTTGCAAAAAAAATCCATACAGAAATGTTGCAAGGTAAAACACCTCCAATTTTTGAGCATGGTTTTAAAACACCTAAAGGGAAATTAGTTTATCTAGAATGTTCAGTAACACCACTTTTTGATGAAAGTGGAAAAATTAAAGGTTCATTAGGGATAGCAAGAGACATTACTGATAAACGAATTGCACAAGACGAATTAAAAGAAAGTAAACAAGAATTAGAAGATCAGGTTCATATAAAAGATAAGTTCTTATCTATAATCGCTCATGATTTAAGAGATCCGTTTAATATTCTTATTGGTTATTCGGATTTAATCCTGGATCAGTTGGAAGATTTAAATCGCGAAAAATTAATACAATATGTCCAAGCCATTAATATATCATCAAATAATGCTTATAATTTACTAAACAATCTTTTAGATTGGTCAAAAAGTGAAGCAAAGAAAATTACATATCACCCAGAAGAGATAAATATTAGCAAAACCTTAAATAATATAATTTCAAGCCTAAATTATGCCGCCTCAGCAAAAAACATCTCTATCAGAAAAGAATATGAAGCGAATATTACTATTATGAGTGATGAAAATATGCTAAAAACTGTGCTGCGCAACTTAATTGGTAATGCAATCAAATTCTCATATAAAAACAGCGATATAAATATAGAAATAGTTGAAGAAAAATTGCAATTTGTTATTAATATAAACGACACAGGAATTGGAATTAAAAAAGAAAACCTAACCAAAATATTTTCTCCAGAATTTGATGTTTCCAGAACAGGTACAGGAAATGAAAGAGGAACCGGACTGGGACTAAAAATCTGTAAGGAATTTATCACAAAATGGGGAGGAAGGATTTGGGTGGAAAGCGAATATGGAAATGGCAGTAAGTTCTCATTTAGTATCCCTAAATAAATTCTCAATCTATTTTGCAGATGCAATTAAACATAACAAACTGCTTATATTTTTTTATTTTAAAATAGAAATCTTCCAACTTTACATGATAATTTTGTATAATTTTTGATGGTGTAATTTCGCATCTTTTTATACTTTTACCATTATGAAGAGAATTTTGATTTTGATTATTCTTTTTATTTTCCTTTCAATAAAAGGTTATTCCCAATTTGGTCAAAACAAAGTAATGTACGACCGATTTGATTTCGAAGTCTTTAACACTCCACACTTTGAAATTCATAATTATTTAAAAAATGATACAGTACTCCTTAATTTAGGTCAG
>PKTC01000220.1 GCA_002869305.1 Marinilabiliales bacterium | reverse complement strand
TTTACAGAAGAAATGCTCGAAAGAGTAGCCATGGCCTTGCATGGAACAACCAAAGTAAAGATTGGTAAAAATGAGGTTGATTTTAAAGCCCCATATCGTCGATTGACCATGATTGATGCCATAAAAGAGCATACTCGTATTGATATATCTGGAATGGATGAAAAACAGCTTCGTAAAGTGTGTAAAGAATTAAATGTGGAAGTTGACGAGACTTTTGGTAAAGGAAAAATGATTGATGAAATATTTGGAGAGAAATGTGAAGAACATATGATTCAACCTACATTCATCATTGATTACCCAGTCGAAATGTCACCTCTTTGTAAAAAACATAGAGATAATCCTGAACTAACTGAACGATTTGAATTAATGGTTAATGGAAAAGAACTTTGTAACGCATATACTGAATTAAACGACCCGATTGATCAGCTGGAAAGATTCCAGGATCAACTTAAACTATCAGAAAAAGGTGATGACGAAGCAATGTTTATTGACATGGATTTTGTTCGTGCCCTGGAATATGGAATGCCTCCCACATCTGGAATGGGTATGGGTATTGATCGCCTCACCATGTTTATGACTGGGCAAGAATCAATACAAGACGTTCTTTTCTTCCCTCAAATGCGACCAGAAAAGAAAGCAAAAAAAGATTCTGTATCCTCATATACTGAAATTGGAATTCCTGAAGAGTGGGTTCCGGTGATTCAAAAAGCAGGATATTTAACATTAGAAAGTTTAAAAGAAGTTAAACCTGGAGCACTGCATCAAAATTTATGCGGAATAAATAAAAAGAATAAACTGGAATTGCAAAATCCTACTCAGGATGATGTAAAAGCCTGGATTGAAAATATAAAATAAACTGAATGGATCTAAAACAAAAAGTAGCAGTTTTAGGAGGTGGCAGCTGGGCAACAGCTATCATTAAGATGCTTCTTGAAAATGTTGATGATATCAACTGGTATATGCGAAGCAAGGAAAAATTAGACTTTATTAAAAAACACAGGCACAACAATTTCTATTTAAGCTCCGTATCTCTCGATACCAATAAAATTGCTCTTTTCAACGATATCAGCGAAGCAATAAAAGATGCTGAAATATTAATTTTTGCAATACCTTCGGCATTTTTAAAAGATGCTCTTGAAAAGCTTTCAGTTGATATTAGCAATAAAATTATTGTTTCAGCAATAAAAGGTATTGTGCCTGATGATAATCTAATTATTGGAGATTTCTTTCATCAAGAATATCAGGTTCCTCTTGAGTCTTTTGCTGTTATTTCAGGTCCTTGTCACGCAGAAGAAGTTGCTTTAGAGCGATTATCCTATTTAACCATCGCATCACAGGATTTAAAAAATGCTCGTTTTGTGGCAGACATGCTTAGCACACACTATATTAAGACAAGTATCTCAGATGATATTTATGGCACAGAATATTCAGCCGTATTAAAAAATGTTTTTGCCATTGCTGCTGGAATTTGCCATGGATTAGGATATGGTGATAATTTTATTGCAGTGTTAATATCAAATGCAATACAGGAAATTAAACGTTTCGTTGATGTTGTACATCCTATTACTCGTGATATAAAAAGTTCAGCCTATTTAGGCGATTTAATGGTAACAGCATATTCGCAGTTTAGCCGAAATAGAACTTTTGGAAATATGATAGGAAAAGGATATTCTGTTAAATCGGCTCAGTTAGAAATGAATATGATTGCAGAAGGCTATTATGCGGTTAAATCGATTAAGGAAATTAATAAGAAGTATTTAGTTAACATGCCAATCACGGATGCTGTTTACAATATTCTCTACGAAAAAATATCTCCAGCTATTGAAATTAAACTGTTGACAGAAAACTTAAGATAAAATTTAGTTTGTAATGAAACATCTACAAGTTGATTTAAAAAATACCAGTTCATTTATTGATCTCGAAAAATTTAATAATTATGAAAATCGAGTTATTGAAAATAATGAGCAGGTAACCAAAAAAACTGGTAAAGGAAATGATTTTCTTGGATGGGTTGAATTGCCAGGTCATATTTCACAAGATCAAATAACTGAAATAAATAGTACTGCTAAATCACTGAGAGAAATTTCTGAAGTAATTGTTGTGATTGGAATTGGAGGGTCATATCTAGGAGCCAAAGCAGTTATTGAAACATTATCAGGGCAGTTCGATTATTTAAAATCTGAAATAGAGAACCCACACATCTTGTTTGCAGGTCAAAATTTATCGGAAGATTATCATTACGAACTCCTGGATTTCTTAAGAGAAAAAAAATACTCGGTTGTTGCAATCTCCAAATCAGGAACTACCACAGAACCTGCAATTGCTTTTCGAATTTTCCGTCAGAATTTAGAAGCCAGATTTGGTAAAGAAGAAGCATCCAAACGAATTGTTGCCATAACTGATAAATCAAAAGGTGCATTAAGAGATTTAACTGATCAGGAGAACTATAAATCCTTCGTCATCGATGATGATATTGGTGGGAGGTATTCTGTATTAACTCCTGTTGGATTATTACCTATTGCTTGCGCAGGATTTGACATTAATGCTATAATTGAAGGTTCAAAATCAATGATGCATATTGCAGATAAAAATTCGTTTAAAGAAAATCCAGTATATCAATATGCAGCTATTCGTCATCTTCTTTATACCAAAGGTAAAACTACAGAAATTTTAGCCAATTATAATCCACGATTAAACTTTATTGCAGAATGGTGGAAACAGCTATATGGTGAAAGCGAAGGGAAAGAAAACAAGGGAATTTTCCCTGCCAGCGTAAGTTTCACAGCAGATCTTCACTCTTTAGGCCAGTATATTCAAGAAGGATTAAGAAACATTTTTGAAACAGTTATATCAATTGAAAAAACAAGATATGATTTAACCATTCCTCAAGACGAGGATAACTTTGACAAGTTAAACTACCTTGCTGGTAAACCAATCGATTATGTAAACAAGATGGCTGAATTAGGAACTACTCTAGCTCATGTTGATGGAAATGTTCCAAACATAAAAATTATATTACCGGAAATCTCCGAATTCTATATCGGTGAGTTAATTTATTTCTTTGAAAAAGCTTGCGCCATAAGTGGATACTTATTGGATGTTAATCCATTCGATCAGCCTGGTGTTGAGGCATATAAAAAGAATATGTTTGCCTTATTAGAAAAGCCTGGATTTGAAGAAGAAACTAAAAAAATAAAAAACCGTATTTCCTAGTTTCCTATTTTAACATTTATTTTAGCAAGTTTATCATTGATCAGGACCATTTTATTCATGTTCTTAAATGAAAAGAAATCCTGATTTTCGTTTAGAAAGTAGTAAATTTTAAGTGAATTTTTAAGAACTTTTTGACTTTCTTTCAAGTTGTTTTGCTCTAAAAGAATATCGCCTTTTTCTGTTAAAATATCAGCTAAAGAAGACATTTGCTCCAATGACAAACCTTTATCCTGTTTTAAGGCATCCACTAAAAAATCTTCCGAGATTGAATACATAAAATCCGAATCGCACTCAAAATAATCCAACAGTGCTTTGTCAATTTTTTCCAATGCCTCCCTGAAACGACCTCCTTTTCTTAGTTCTATCAACATAGAAAGAACCTGAGACATTTCTTCTATTAACTTTAATACTTCTTCGTTTTTCACTATTTAATTAAAGTTTAAATTTACTAAATAGTAAGATGGCTGGTGAACTCTGGTATAGGTTAGCGTAAATATATAAATCTTTAAGCAGAAAGTCGAGCCTCATTTTTCTTTTTTTGACCAAACTCAAAAAATAAAGTATTAAATCAAGAATTAAATTTACGAAACAGCAGTCTGATGTTTTGCGCTTAATATTATTTTTCAGTTTTTAAAATCAAATGCTTATTTTTATGCGCGTCTTAAACTGAAAAATGTGTTTGCAGAATCGTTAGAATTTTTAGATACCATTCGATTAAACTTTAATCAAGAGGGATTATTATTATTAAATGCTACGCTTGCATTAGTAATGTTTGGTGTT
>PKTC01000242.1 GCA_002869305.1 Marinilabiliales bacterium | reverse complement strand
TAGGGCTATTAATACTTTTTTCATGCTAATATTTTAAATTTATTTATCAATTTCCTCTAAATGTTCAAGACCTTGAATTTGCATTGATTTAGATAATTTTGAGATATTTTTTAAATCAATGTTTCCTTGAATGCTAATTAAGGCATTCTCATCTTTTCCCCCAGCAATCAACAATAGTTCGATTATTTTACCATCCTTTTCGTTAATTAGAAATTTCACATCCTGATCTTTTTCTCTAATAACCATAAGCTCCTTGTACTGCGACATCGGAATTTTATTGATGATCTCTTTATAAAAATTGGCATTTCCTTCATAGGAATCATCGGTAGCCAGGATCTTAATTCCTTTGAGATTTTTCATCAATTCATCAAATTCGGGATCGTTTGTTTCAATATCAGTAAACATGCTAAACATGTAACTGGTTATATACACCGAAGTAAATCCCTCTTTACCACTGTATTTCTCAAATAGCTCATCAACCGGGGTATTCTGTGCAAATAGTATGACTGGAAAAACTATTGCAATTAGATTTAAGATAATTTTTTTCATGGTTTTATTGTTTAAAATATTTATCAGCTTTAGTATATTCTTTAATTGGTTTTAGTTCATTTAGACCTTTATTAAAACTTGATATTTTATTCAGCTTTTGTGTGCCTTCATCTATTTTTTTAATTGGTTCCAAATGATTAGTACCATTATTTAAAAGCGCAGAAACGTATAGCAATGTCTCTTTTGCCTGTTCATAGGCTTGTTCAGGATTATCATAGGTATCAGCAATAGGAATCTCTTGGTTTGAGTTAAATACCTGATTTTTAAGAATAAAATATGAAGCAAGCAAAATTGTAATACTTGCAGCAATTCTTAAATAGTTATATATTAAGTTTCTATTTTTCTGTATCTTATGCGTATCAATATCAGGAAGTGAGTTTAATATGTCACTTGAAATATCAGGTATATTTTCAAGATCGTTGGTTTCCTGAACCTGATATAAGAATATGTCTTTTTCTGCCATCAAATAAGCATGAACTTCATTGCCACTAAAATAGTCCTTTAGTGTCTGTTCCTCCTATAAGCTCGATTCTACCTTATAATATTTCTCTAACAGAGCTTTTATTCTTTTCAGATCCATGGTTATAATATTTAGTTGTTAAAATTTCTCTTACCTTTTTTCTGGCTCTTGATAAACTAACCCGAATGGTATTAACATTCATGTTAAGTATTTGAGCTATTTCTTCGTAATCATATCCTTCAATATCACGAAGTTGCATGATTGATTTCTGAGGCTCTCCAAGTTCATCAATGGCCTTTTTGGCTCTTAATACGGCAAGCTTCAACTCCTCCTTTTTATCCTTTATTGAAATCCTGTCTTCAGTTTCCTCCTTTATGTTTCCATTAAGCCGTACTGTTTTTTTTAGCTTAATCTTATCCAAACATAAATTCCTGGTCATTCTCATAGCAAGCGCCTCCACACTGTCATATTTGTCTAGTTCCATTCGCATTTTCCAGAGCTTTACATATATCTCCTGAACTATATCCTTAGAATCATCCAAATCTTGCATAAAACGATTGGCAAATCCAAGTAATTTTCGATTCAGTGGTAATATGTTTTCTTTAAAAGCTTCAGCAGTCATTTATACACAATTCTTGACCATGAAAATTACAAATAAATTTTGAGAAAGGGAGTAAAAACTCCCTTTCATCTTTTTAGTGGTTTTCTAGCTCATCCAAATATTCAAATCCTGATATATGAACTGAATTAGATAATGATGCCAATTCTTTTAAGTTTATTTTTCCTTTGATGCTTATTACAGCATTGTCGTCGTACCCTCCCGCTACAAGTAAAAGTTCTTCGATGTCTTTATCATTGTATTTTACATAAAACACAACATCATTATCATGTTCTTTTACTGTCATTAGCTCAACGTATGATTTGGTATCAACCTGAGATTTAATTTCATCAAAAAAGTTGATATCCGATTTAAAATGATCTTCCATGGCAATAATTCGAATATTATCTATCATACCTTTCATTTTTTGAAGATCTTCATCATCGTCAATTGCGGCCGCTATATCAAATAAAGCACTGTTAATAACTACGGTTGTAAATCCCTTCTCACTCTGATATTTTGAAATCATATTATCCACAAAATCCTGAGCGTTTATTAAAAATGGGAATGCTGCTAATACCATTACTATTATAATCTTTTTCATGACTTTTTAATTTAGTTTTTAATTCGTTTAACAATATTATGAGCTCAATTCATAAACAAGACGAATACAAAAACTATTCATTACAACTCTAATTGAAAAAACTCAATTATTTATTTATAATACAAAAAGAACACCTTTTGGGGATGTCCTTCTTATTATGTTTAAAAGGTATAATTAATTGAAATACGGCTTTAACTGATCTAATAATTCCTTCGGTGCCCTTTTGGGTTTTCTTGTTTCTTCATCAACAAATACAAGGCTTGTAGATCCTTCATTTAATAACACTCCTTCTTCATTCAGTACTTCATAATAAAAAGTGATTCGGGCAGATGGTAATTCTTTCAATGTGGTTTTTATGGTTAATAGATCGTCGTATTTAGCCGCCTGGTAATATTTCACATCCAAAGATATTACTGGAAGCATGATACCCATATCTTCTATTTTTTTATAAGGATAGTCAAAAGTCCGCATTAATTCAGTTCGTCCTACTTCATAATACAATGGATATACACCATAATATACATATCCCATTTTATCTGTTTCTCCGTAACGTACTCTAATTTTTGCTTCAGAAGTATACATATTTAATTATTTAAAAGGTGAATCAGGCTCTCTGGCCATATAATTATAAAAAATCCTATCCAACGATTTTGGAATAACTCGCTGCAATAATACGGAGAATTTCCCTTCAAACGATAAAATTATATTTCTTTTTCTTCTTAAAACACCTTTTACGATGGAGTTTGCAACAGCCTCAGCAGACATTAGTTTAGATTCATTTAATGGTGTATTTCCCTGAGGTTTTCCATTAGCCATAAGTGCGGCTTTTCGTATATTAGATTGTGTAAACCCAGGAGCTACTATTAAAACATGTAAACCCGACTTAAGATGCTCAATTCTGAGTGTTTCCAAAAATCCATGCATCGCAAATTTTGATGCAGAATAACCCGATCGACCAGGTAATCCATGAAATCCAGCAATGGATGTTATACCAACAATTGATCCTTTAGAGATTAATAAATGTGGTAAGGCATATTTGGTACAATAGACTGTTCCCCAATAATTAACATCCATTAATTGCTTAAGAACTGATAATTGTACGTCCTTAAATAGCGCTCTCATCGAAATGCCTGCATTATTAATTAAAATATCAATCTTATTGAATTTTTTAATAGTAAAATCAATTAGTTGAGTACATTGCACTTCTTGCGTAACATCAGTTTTTATAGCAACAACATCCAATCCTTTGTTTTTCAAATTTGCTTCTACTACTTTTAAGCGATCTATTTTTCTTGCAGTTAAAACTACTTTTGCACCAGATTCTGCAAACGCAATTGCACAAGCTTTTCCAATTCCTGAAGATGCACCGGTTATTATAACAACCATATCTTTCAGTTTCTTTATCATTATAGAAATGGATTAATGGGACAACTAAATTTACAAATTGTAAAAACCAAATTCCAATTAGTTTTGTAATTATTTTTATATTTTTTTTTGAATTCTTTTGATTTAAAAAAAAAGGTTTTATTTTTGCAATCCATTTGACTCAATAGCTCAGCTGGTAGAGCACATCCCTTTTAAGGATGGGGTCCAGGGTTCGAGCCCCTGTTGGGTCACAAATAAAGAGAGGCAAAAAAAGCTTCTCTTTTTTTATTTTACTTAAGCCATTGTTTTATAATAAGTTAATGAATATATATTAAAGAATTTTTTTAGAATAATTAAAAAAAATAATATTTTTTTATAAAACATTTGGATTTACATAATAAGATACTACTTTTGCAATC
>PKTC01000526.1 GCA_002869305.1 Marinilabiliales bacterium | reverse complement strand
TTTATTGATAACCGAATCGCCTTTGTATTGAACCACATGCTGCGAAAAAGTGAAATTTTGTATATAGGAATTGTTATACTTTTCCTTCATCAGGCGAATTACATCAACTCCTGATTTTACCTGACTTTGACTAATGCTTGCCATAATAACTACTATAAATAGTGTAAGTGTAAATTTTATTTTCATCTTTTTATGTTTTAGTACAAAGTTAATGAAAACTCCAGTGAACCTATCTTGACGAACATCAAGAAACTGCTGCGATTACTCTAAAGCAGGTTTAAACAAATATAAAAAGCACCTATAGTATTTAGATTTAGGTTTTTAGAGGCAGGATCAAAATTTATTCTACTTTCTTATCTTGTTGATACTTTTCTTTAAGCAATACGTTGCCAATGGAATCGTATTCAACAAAAGTTCCGTGTAATAAATTTTGCTCGAAGTTAAATTCTTTTTTAATCTGACCATTGGAATAGTACTCTCTGGCCTTTCCGTTTTTTACGCCAAAAGTATATTCAATTTCATACTGCACCTGCCCATTTTCAAAATAGTGTTTTGCCACTCCATGATAAGAACAGTATTTAATGGGAACCTTACACCATATTTTTCCATTTTCGTAAAAACGCACTCGTTTTATAATTTCCCCTTTTAAACATATTATTTTTTCCGATCCCCTGCCATAGTTTTTATATTCTTTTACCGTTCCTGTATTAAAAAATGGATGAACCAGTGAATTTTTCATTTCAAGAAAGCGCAGTTTTCTGTCGACTCGTATTTCTTGCGCATAGAACAGCTCGTATTTGTAAAATGATGCCAGTAAAATGATAAAAATGGTAAGCAGAAGAATTAAGAGGCCCCGGGTAATTTTTCTCAGTGTAATGCTCATTGGCTTGCGAGTCCTGTATTAATGGTCAATAAATGCCCGCGCTTAAACTATGCACGGTTATTCTTACTATTGCAGTACGCGCTGCAAATCCGCGCCAGTGGGGCATACTATAGAATACGCGAATGGGTTTTTTCAAAGCTCAGAACCATTGCAATACAACAATTCCCCGGTAAAATTACAATAGTTATTTAGTATTCAGCATCTTAGAAAGGCTAATTTACAAAAAGCAGGCATTTTTGTCAAGCTTTTTAGATCTTAGGTTTAAACAAAAAAGTAGGCATAACATGCACACAGTTCTTATAACTTATAAATTTAAAGCAGTTACACGCTGCGCCGAACCCGATAAAATAAAAGCGTTTTGCAAAAACGCCTAGCTGGTGAAGCAATCATTAGCCACAAGTGTAGGATGCTTGTAAAAAGAAAGTGCGGACATCCACGTCCGCACCAGCTCGTAATTTTAATCTTGATATAATTGGATTACAGATTAATAAATGTTAATCTCTTAAACAACGTACTGAAAATCCGAAACCTTTGTGGGTTTTTTCCCTGGTTACAATTATATATACATTGGCCAGGTCGCGCAGGTATGCTTCTGTTTCAGAATATTGCGTGCTTGTCCAATAGATAGCAGCTTCATGTTGATTATAGTATGTTCCATCATTGATTCGTCCACCGCCTGGAATTGCCGTAAAACCTGATTCGTTGGTTGCTCCAACGTTCGGATCACTCCAATTGCTTGTTCCTTCTTCTTTCATTTTGCCTGCGGCTACTTCAGTTCCTCCTAAAAAGTCCGTTAATTCGGTCCATTCATCATCGGAAGGCACATGCCATCCTGTTGGACATACATTGCGATTATCAGTTACAGCATACCAGGTATATAATCTACCATGCGGATCAACAGAGCCTTCATCACCAAAAAAGGACCATTGGTACACAGGACTTGTTTCCAGTGATATATCTAATCCAAAAGGATCGGTAGTTGCAATATCATCTCCATTGCTAAATTTAGTGGTTCTTAGATTTTCTATAATCCATAATTGTTCACCAATTTTTTCAATTAAGTATTCGTTATTATCAGCGTCAACAGCTACTGCGCTAACATGTATGGTTTGATCGACCGTCTTACTTGTTGCGGTATGTGTAATTGTTATGGTAGTATTTTCTATACCGAGCTCCGATCCATTTTCAGGATTACATGCGATCCCCCTAAGATCAAACTCAGGAAGGGATATATTTTCGGTATAACCATCGCTTGCCGTTAGCGTTATTTCAAGTAAGATCCAGTACCTCCGTTTTATAATAATCTAAAAGAACCGGTACACTTTTTATTGAGATCGCACTTAGCTCACGCACTATTACATCCTGGCTCACAGTTATATTCGAAGGAGTATGTTTAAGGCTAAGGCTTGTTAATTCTGTTGTAAGCACAGCGCCATTTGCGGGTAAGCAAACAATCTCTTTACTACTAAAATCCACAAAGGCTACATCTTCTGTTTTTCCATTGTTCATGGTAAGGCTTAGTTCCAGGCCCGATAAATCGCATAGCTCTTGAGCATAGTATTCTGTTTTGCCTGGAGGTGTTTTTACAGCCATGCCGGTAACTACAACCGGTTTTACCGTAATGGCCTGATTTGTGTTTTTACCTGATGCCGTGTGGGTAATTGTTACAGCAGTTAATTCAGCGCTAAGATCTGATCCGTTTGCAGGCGAACAGGTAATTCCGGTGCCGGCAAAATCAGACAAAGCAACATCTTGTGTTTCACCATTATCCATGGTAAGTGTTACGGATAATCCTTCGAGCTCTAATGATTCATCATCATAATAATCTACTTTTGCAGGTGCCGTTTTTACGGCGATACTCATTACCTGGGCAGCTTCAGAATCTTCCTCGCATGAGCTAAGCAATGCACTGCTGCTTATGAATAATGCAGCTAATGTTAAAATACGAATTCTTGTTTTCATTGTTTAATTTTAAGGGTTATTATTGGTAATTCTCACATTTTAATAGTACTAAAAATAGCTTTAAAAACCATGCTCCGAAAGGTGTTTTTTTCTGAAATACTCGTCTGAACATATCTGAAATTTAACATACGCGCCGGCTGGGATTTTCAAAAAAGCACCAGCAGAAACTTTTGCGCTAAAATGGGGATTGCTTGCATACTAAATCCCCCTCTATCCCCCTTTTACAAAAGGGGGAAGTTTATATTTTACCCCATGTTACAAATTGTACACACAGGTCGAATCTTTCAATTTGGTGATTATTTAAAATGAAAAATTAAAACAAATTTGTTTTTCTTGATAAACATCAATTTTTCTGATAAACATTTGGGTTTATTTTATACAGGCAAATGAACCATAACAAAATTTAAAATATGAAGAAAATAATAACTATAAGTTTAATCTGTCTATATTTTGTTAACAGTTTATACTCTCAAGCTGTTGATAATCAAGATATCCATCCTTCAATTTTTGAGGATATTAGTAATTCAGAAAGCTATCCTGCTAAAAATGAATCTATTGCCCTCGAGATTGATGGGAGCTTCATTAATGTATATGCATTATTAGCTAACGATAGTACTAAAAAACCAACTGTCATTTTTTGTCATGGATTGCCTGGCAACGAAAAAAATTTAGATCTTGCTCAAGTAGTTAGAAGATCCGGTAGAAATGCGATTTATTTCGATTATCGTGGAAGCTGGGGTAGTCAGGGAGAACTCTCATATAAAAATTCGCTAGATGATCTTAGAGGACTTATTCATTTTTTGTCACAACCAGAAAATGCTGAAACTTACCGTATAGATACTTCAAATTTTATTCTTTTTGGTCATAGTTATGGAGGAGGAATAGCATTGGTTGCAGGTTCGACAATAGATAATGTAAAAAAAATCATCGCATTGTCACCTGCATCTTTCGGAAAATACAAAACAAAGGAATCCCAACAATGGCTTACAAATTTCATGCAAGCTGAGGAATTTTTCATGCTGAATCAAAGCAATGATTTTATTCAAGATGTAATTGATAATGCTGAAATTTACGATCCGGTAAATTATAAAGATTTCTTAAAATATAAATCTGTTCTGGTTATCGATGAAAATGAAAGACATAGACCTTTTATAGATCCTCTA
>PKTC01000081.1 GCA_002869305.1 Marinilabiliales bacterium | reverse complement strand
TTATGTTATCAAAAAAAATTGAAAAAATTTTGAATGAACAAATTCAAAAAGAAGGATACTCTTCGAATTTATATTTAGCAATGGCTTCATGGGCTGATACTGAAGGATTGCCAGGTATAGCTAAATGGTTGTTTGCTCAAGCAGAGGAAGAATTAATGCACATGATGAAATTTGTGCACTTTGTTAATGAACGTGGTGGACATGCTATTGTTCCAGCTTTTGACCAACCTCCTGCAAAATTTGAAGGAGTAAAAAAACTCTTTAACCAGGTATTGGAACATGAGAGATACATTAGTGGATCGATCAATGATATAGTGGCTTTGGCTATGAAAGAAAATGATTTTGCAACACATAACTGGATACAGTGGTTTGTTACCGAACAGATAGAAGAAGAAGCTTCTGTACAAACGATCATTGACAAGTTGAACCTTCTGGGAGAAAAGAATATGTATTTATTTGATCGTGATATTATGACCCTGAGGGGAAAAGGTGAATAATTAAAGATCAGAATTCATAAAAAAAGCGCATCCTAATCTGGGATGCGCTTTTTATTTTTAGGTTACATTATTTTCGTAACTGTAATTTCTGAGAATATATTTCACCTTCATTTTCAAGTCTTAGAATGTATATTCCATTATTTAAATCACTTAGGTCTATTCTATTTTCAAAATTTGTAATTGTTTTAGAATAAACCTGAGCTCCTGATAATGAATAAACCTGAATTTGATAACTGCCGTTTAACTCATTTGGTAACTCAACCGTAACCATTCCTGATGTTGGATTTGGATATGCCTTTAAAGAGTTTACATTGAAAACGTCAGATATTCCCACATGTATCATAGATATATACATTGAATTTGATTCAAAACCATTCCCATCTATATATCCTTTTACAGTTACATTGTAAGTTTTAGTAGAAGAGATATTTGCGCTAAAAACATTCGAGCCAATTTCAAATTCAGTCGTAGATTTGTTACGCATATTATCAAGCAAAATCTGCAATGAATCATAGTTTTCATTTATTTCTACATCGATGGATATAGTATTATCAACTCCAGATGTTTTTGAAACTGAATTTATTAAAGGTTTAAAATCAGCTAATGCATTTGAGCTATTTGATTCATATGCTATGTTATTAAAAAAACTTATAACTTTTAACTCATAGTCACCTTCTTCTTCGATTTGTACTTTACTTTCATTTAAACCTGCATTTGGTAAATCAATTTTATCAGTTAAGATGTTATTTACATATACTTCAACCGAATCTGCATCACTGAATAGTGTATACATGTTTGATATAGTTTTCTCTCCAATATACGAACTATTAAGTTCTGGGATATTTTTTGATTTTGCTGTCCATATTCCTCTTCCATGAGTAGCAATTACAATTTGATCATCTTGATAAAACATATCATATACAGAAACAGCAGGTAAACCATAATCTGCAATATGCCAGCTTGCTCCATCATCATTAGATTCAAATAAGCCAATATCAGTTCCAACCCATATTGTATTCGGGTCATCAGGTAATACAATCAATGAATGCGTAACTACATCTGGGAACCCATTATCACTTTCTGTGTTTCCCACAAAGCCTGAAAGATCCTCCCAAGTAACACCAAGGTCTTTAGTTCTTAATACTTTAGGTTCGCCTGGAAAAGAAAATAATAGATAAGCAGTCGAATCTTCAGTTGGATGAGTAGCTATACCACTAATGAAGCCACTTAATTCTGCACCAGTAAATTCTGTAACCGAATTAAATGTTTCTCCCTGATCCTCAGATACAAATATTTTCCATCCAAAATTTTCTGCCATGGCAGCACCAGCCCAAATTATATCTTCATTAGCAACAGATACTTCAACATTATGTTGGCTGGTTACACTACCATTTCCAGTCCATCCTTCACCAATTGTCTTCATAGCCCATGATGTTCCAAAATTGGTTGATTTATAAACACCAGTTGCACCCACTGCATATAAATTATCTGGGGTATTTATATGAGTGGAGAGTCTAGATATAAAAGGACCATCTCCAGAAGTAATACCACTTGTAGCTGAAGACCACGATTTACCACCATCTATCGATTTATTAAACGAATTGTTATAAACGCTTCCAATTATTTTCTGATCATCAGAGGTATTCCAGATACATTCAAATCCATCACCTCCAATTTGGAATAGATAATTAGTTTCTGAACTTGCATTTTCTCCAGTTTGAGTTCTCCAGGTACCATTATCCTGCATCCCACCTATAAATTCATTAAAATCAGGTTTTTTTGCTACTCCATAAAACTGTGTAGTAATATAATTATTGGGTAATTGTTTAAAAGTTTCTCCGCTTTCGAAAGAAATAGCTAATCCAACATCATTGGCATTAACAATAAGAAAACTATCCGCTTCTTCATTGATTGGAACAGTTATAAGGTTGTGATGATCTGGATGAACGCCAGGTATTGATGTGGTTCCAAAACCTATACCTTGATTATAGGTATTATTTCCACTATAATTACCATAGGCATCCGTTACATTATATGTTGTTCCACTTTGTGTTTTAACTGTTCCGTAATTAATGGATATTTTTGATTCAGGTAAACTATTTTCATCCCATGTTCCGTTACTTGCTAATGTTGGCCAGAAATAGTACAGTTGTTTGTACACATGTCCACCATCAATAGCAATATTTGAAGAAGGGTTTGCTTCATCATAAGTTTCAGCTTGAACCATAATATATTCTCTTCCTGAAACTTCATTATCGGGATCTCTTTCAATTAAATTAAATTTACCATCGCGTTCCTGATCTCTGAAAGAAACCATTAATTGTCTGTTGTTGGTTACATCCCAAACTTCGAATGGAATATCAACATAATCTTGATATTCGTAATCAAATGATGCAACACCTGCGCCACCATCATTATTAGTTCCTGAGGTTTCTGGAACCGTAAAACGATGTGCTTTTTGTGTCAGTCCTGAACCAAAACGAATTTCAACAGAAACCCAATCTGATGCAACTAAATTTGTTGCCCCATTAAGATTTCCGGTCTCCATACCGCCATTTAAGTGACTTCCTCCAAAATTGATAAAGCTTAAAAATGTTTCAGTATTTTCCAGTTTAACACTTAAAACCATAGGATTACTTTCCCCCAGAACACCTGGATCAGAGAAATCAACCTTCCAAAGGTTAACTCCACCTAAAAAGGCAATATCCTCATTATAAGGATGTGCAGCTACAGTATTATCATATGTACCTTGTCCGCCTAAGAAATTTTTATTTGAATTATTCTGATCTTGAAATCTTACCCATGTTGCTCCCGAATCTTCCGAACGATATATATATGATTCTGTTGAGCTAATATTTTGACTTGCATAAATTATTGCTGAATTAACAGGAGAGATAGCAATTTCAAACCTATTGCCTCCTCCAATACCATTTGAGGATTCAACCCAGTTATCACCAGCGTCAACTGATTTAATTACACCTACGCTGTTTTCTGCAGCGTATAAGATATTAAAGTTGTTGGGATCTTCTTTTAAATCTTCTATGCCAGTCGCACTTGAATAAACCTTGGTCCAATCTGTTCCACCATTCGTAGATTTTAAAATTCCATTTTCTGTTGCAACAACAACAATTTCCGGATTTGTAGGATCAATTACTAATCTATTAACATATTCAAAATCTTCATTATTAGCCGTAGAGTTCAATTGTACCCAGTTTTCACCTTTGTCAGTAGATTTAAAAACACCACTTCCTTGTAAGTAGGTTCCTCCAGGAAAACTTTCACCTGTTCCAACGTATATAATATTGTGATTTGAAGCTGCCATTGCAATTGTATTTGCTGACAAGTTTGGTAGGTTGTCTGTAAGACAAGTCCAGTGATGTCCACCGTCTACTGTTTTCCAAATACCACCTGTAGCTGCACCTGCAAACCAGGTATTATGTGTAAGATCATCAGGATCAATAATTAACCCTCTTGTGCGTCCACCAACATTATCTGGTCCACGTTGCACAGTTACTATATT
>PKTC01000254.1 GCA_002869305.1 Marinilabiliales bacterium | reverse complement strand
CGGTGACAAACTAATACTCCAATCAAACCCTGACTATTTCGAAGGGCAGCCGTATCTGGGTAATTATATTTATAAAATCATCACCTAACATTTTAGTTAGTTCATTTTGTAATATAATGTCCTGTACAGTTTTATTAGAAAAAAACAGTATGTTTCCTTTAAGCTCCTTTGCATGATATAAATCCCTAAAAATGGCTATAAATGGTGTTATTCCAGCACCTCCCGCAATAAAGTAACCTTCACCTTTATAGTTTAATGCACCCCATGGTTCATTTATAATTAGCTCATCGGATTTCGATAAAGTATTAAGTTCATTGGTGACTCCATGATGATCACTATAAATTTTTATGATGAACTCAAGATAATCATCGTTTTTTAATGAGGTAAAAGTAAAGGGGCGTTTTTCTTCTTTCCAGTTAATTTTATTAAGAGATACCATTGTTGCTTGCCCTGGTTCAAACAAATACCCTTCAGGTTTTTCAAGAACAAACTTTTTTACATCGTGTGTAAGATTTTCAATACTAACAATTTTAACAATATATTCCATGGTTTTGCCTTATTGATTATATCTTTACAATAAAAGATCAATGTTGTTATATGGTAAAATTAAAGATACAATATTGAATATCAAATAGAAAATTATGATTGACATTAAAATATCTGAGCAACTCAAATTAAAATGGAATGACATAGCTATAGGTTCTGTAGAAGCTTATATAGTTGTTATGCCCTCGAATAAATTATTAATACAAAGACTCGATAGTGCTTGTGAGGAATTGGCTTCTAAATTAAAAGTTGAAGATATCTCTAAACTGAAAGTTATCCATGATTCAAGAAAGGCATATAAAACATTAGGAAAAGATCCTGCACGGTACAGATTATCATCAGAAGCATTATTAAGAAGAATTGTAAAGGAAAAAGGAATTTATAAAATCAATAATATTGTCGATATAAACAACTTAATTTCAATTACTTCATTTTATTCTATTTGTGCATTCGATACATCAAAAATAGAACCTCCAGTACAATTTACTATAGGAACTAAGGAAGATGAATACTTTGGTATAGGACGAGGATTATTAAATATTGAAAACCTCCCGGTTTTCGAAGATCAGATTGGGAAATTTGGCAGCCCAACTAGTGATTCTGAAAGAGTTAAAATTACGGATCATACAAAACAAATATCCATGAATATTATTTCGTTTAGTGGAGTAAACGATTTAGAAATTCATGTGAATAAATTATTAAAGAACCTAACAGATTTTGCAAATGCCAAGAATGTAGAAAGTAATATTATTGTTTAAGGGTTATTTCTTATTGATTTTGGCAGGAACAAATTTTAATGAAATGGAATTTACACAATGTCGAGTATTTTTAGATGTTAGTCCTTCACCAATAAAAACATGACCTAAATGTCCACCACAATTTGCGCATACAATTTCTGTTCTTCTACCATCAGCATCAGGAATTCTCTTTACAGCACCATCTACTTCATCGTCGAAACTGGGCCATCCACAATGCGAATCAAACTTATCATCTGATTTGTATAAAACTGCGTCGCAGCGCTTACAAGTATAAACTCCGGCTTCTTTATTGTCGATATATTCACCTGCCCAGGCCATTTCTGTACCTTTATGAATAATTACCCTTTCTTCTGCTGGTGTTAAATCGTTATATTGCATGGTGTCTTGTGCATTTAGTTTAGCTGCTATAATCAATAGGAGCAATATTAAATAAATCTTTTTCATAGATTTTTATTTTATAAACAAAATAGGTACATTAAAAGTTCTAATAGTAGGTGTTAAGAATAGTTAAAATAAGGCTTAGTTTATGAATAAGATAATTGAAGCAGTTTCTTTTGCGGCTGATCGCCATAAAAATCAAACTCGAAAAGGTATTGGTAAAATACCCTATATAAATCATCCTGTAAAAGTTGCCCAAATTTTAGTAGATTGTCATGAAAACGATACTGAACTTATAATGGCAGCATTGCTGCACGATGTTATAGAAGACACGACAAGAAATGAAGAAGAAATAAAGGGACTGTCTAATGTTATATTAAGTAAGTTTGGGGAGATAGTTTTATTAAC
Organism: Marinilabiliales bacterium; assembly: GCA_002869305.1. GTDB lineage: Bacteria > Bacteroidota > Bacteroidia > Bacteroidales > UBA12077 > UBA12077. Next base: position 1,932 of record PKTC01000254.1, on the reverse strand, counting down.
GGTTATGGAGGTTTCAGATAATAAAAACCTACCTGTGGATGAGCGTAAACGATTACAAATAGTTAACACTCCAGACTTGTCGGATCGTGCTAAAAAAATAAAAATTGCAGATAAAATAAATAATATAATTGACATCAAGAATGATCCTCCCGAGAATTGGACGAAGGAAAGAAAACTAGCTTATTTAGACTGGTCAAAAAAAGTAGTAGAAGGAGCAAGGGGTTTAAACAAAAAACTTGATCAATACTTTGATCAAGTTTATCAGGATGTTTATAATCAGCTTAAAAGTCTTTAATACGCTTTCCCAAATATCTTAACGATTATAAATAGAACGATTAATCCTACTGGAAATAATATCCATGAACTAATTCCAAAAGCGGCAGGAATTGTCCCAATAATAATTGAAACGCCACCAACTGTTAAAGCATATGGTAATTGTGTTCTAACATGTTGAATATGGTTACAAGAACTTGCTAATGAGCTTAGAATGGTTGTGTCCGAAATTGGAGAACAATGATCTCCCATAACTGAACCAGCTAAAACTGCTGAAACTACATTATGAAATATGGCTAGTGACGCTTCGTGATCCAATCCGGAATTTTGCGCAATTAACCATGAAGCAGGTAATATTAATGGATAAAGTATAGCCATTGTACCCCAACTAGAACCTGTTGAGAATGCAACCAAAGCTCCTAGAATAAATGTAAATGCCGGGATAAATTGTGGCGAAATATTTATGCTTACCAGACTCTGTGAAATAAAGTCTGCAGTATGCAGATGTTTTGTTACTAATGCAATTGACCACGCTAGAATAAGAATTACAATGGCCGTTAGCATAGTTCTGAATCCATTGATCAAACTATCAATTGTAGTTTTGAGATCAAGTATTTTTTGCACTATAGTCAATAAAATTGCAACTAATACACCTGATATAGATGACCAGAGTAGGGCTTTATATGAATCGCTATTTCCTATAATTTCTGATAATTTTGTTGAAAATGATATATCAGAATTTTGCCAAACTGACTGATCCCATCCTGTATATAATAATCCTGCAAAGGTCCCAAATATTACAATAAAAACAGGAATGGCTGCATTAAACCAACGGGGTTTAATATGCTCTGGAACTTCCAGTTCATTTAATTTGTTTGAGAAGGTATTACTGTCGTCATCCTTTTCGTTAATGTCAGACTCACTAGCCTTTTTTTCTGCATGATACATCGACCCATAATCCACTTGCTTACGAATAAGAATCAGAATAAAAAGCAAGGCAAAAATGGGATAAAAAGAGTAAGCCAACGAACTAATAAAAATTCCATATGGACTTTCATCAATACCAATGGTACTGATTCCATCCTGAATATAACTTAATTCGGCCCCAATCCAGGTTGTTACAAATGCGATTGCCGTAATAGGTGCTGCAGTGGAGTCAACAATATACGCTAACTTCTCTCTTGAAATCTTTAGTTTGTCAGTCACAGGCCGCATAGTATTTCCAACAACTAATGTGTTGGCGTAATCATCAAAGAAAATTGCAATTCCTAAAAGCCAGGTTACAAACTGACCGGAACGAGGACTGCTAGCGTATTTTGATAAGATATTAACAATTCCTTTCATTCCACCATTACGGGTAATAATATTAACCATAGCGCCAATTAGCATTGAAAAAATAATAATTGCCATATGTCCACTTTCAGTCAATGCTTCAATAATATACGTGTCAACTATAGCAAACATGCCTTTAAATATGGCAGGAATTAATGCAGTATCCTGATACCAGAACATAGTAGCTGTACCTACCAAAATTCCAATAAACAAGGCGGTAAAAACTTCTTTAAAAATTAATGAAAAAAGAATGGCTATAAGTGGCGGAATAATTGAAAACCAAATAGGTATTGGATTCACTTTTTTAGTATATGTAAAACCAGAAAT
>PKTC01000210.1 GCA_002869305.1 Marinilabiliales bacterium | reverse complement strand
TGGGTAATTACCCATCCAGCGTTAGCTTGAAGGCTAATACATAATAGGATTATTATAGTAAAAAGGAAAATTTGCTTTTTCATTTTATCAGGTTTTGTCTATTCTACTTATAAAAACATACCAAACATGTAAATATTGTATGTTTCAATATCAAAATTAGAAATTATATTCTACAAATACACAGTTATGTGCATTTAAATAATCTATTGAAAAATGAAACATATTCTATCTGCTAAGGAATAACATCAGAGGAATTGAAAAAGCCCCTTGTGCACGTAGCAACAAAGGGCTGAATTATATATTGGGTCGATGATTGAATTCTTACATCATACCTGGCATTCCGCCACCCATTCCACCAGCTGGCATTGGAGGCATTTCTTCTTCTTCCTCAACAATTACACATTCGGTAGTTAAGAACATACCAGCAATAGAAGCTGCATTTTCGATAGCAACACGAGAAACTTTTGTTGGATCAATAACACCTGATTCGTATAAGTTTTCGAACTGATTTGTACGTGCATTATAACCATAATCAGCTTTTCCTTCTCTTACTTTCTGAACAATAACTGATCCTTCAATACCTGCATTTTCAACGATCTGACGTAATGGTTCTTCAATGGCTCTCTTTATAATTGCGATACCAGTTGTTTCGTCTTCATTGTCACCCTTCATTCCTTCTAGGTCGGCAATAGCACGAATATATCCAACACCACCGCCAGGAATAATTCCTTCTTCAACAGCTGCTCGGGTTGCACTTAAAGCATCGTCTACACGATCTTTCTTTTCTTTAAGTTCCATCTCGCTAGCTGCACCAACATAAATCACTGCAACACCACCTGATAATTTAGCCAAACGCTCTTGCAATTTCTCTTTATCATAATCAGAAGTTGAAGCTTCGATTTGAGATTTAATTTGCTTTACACGAGCGTCGATATTTTCTTTAGCACCATCTCCATTAACTATTGTTGTATTTTCTTTATCCGATACAATCTTTTCGCAGGTTCCCAACATATCAAGAGTGGCTCCTTCTAATGTTAAACCCTTCTCTTCTGTAATTACAGTACCACCTGTTAAAATTGCGATATCTTCTAACATTTCTTTTCTTCGGTCGCCAAAACCAGGAGCTTTAACAGCTGCTACTTTCAATGATCCACGAATTTTATTAACTACTAATGTAGCCAAGGCTTCGCCTTCAATATCTTCGGCAATAATCATTAAACCCTTACCACTTTGAACTGCAGGTTCAAGAATTGGCATAAGGTCTTTCATGGTAGAAATCTTCTTGTCTGTTAAAAGAACATACGGATGTTCCATTACCGCTTCCATTTTATCAGTGTCGGTAACAAAATATGGAGAAATATAACCACGATCAAACTGCATACCTTCAACAGTTTTCAATTCGTCTTCAGTTCCTTTTGCTTCTTCAACAGTTATAACACCTTCTCTTCCTGCTGCTTTCATTGCATCAGCAATTAATTTCCCAATAACAGAATCGTTATTTGCTGAAATTGTAGCTACCTGCTCAATTTTATCGTTAGATTCTCCAACGTCGTGAGATTGTTTTTTAAGACTCTCAACAACCTTAATAACCGCTTTATCGATACCACGTTTTAGGTCCATTGGATTTGCACCAGCAGTAACATTTTTGATTCCTACATTAATAATTGACTGTGCCAATACCGTTGCAGTAGTTGTTCCGTCGCCAGCGTCATCATTCGTTTTAGAAGCAACCTCCTTAACCATTTGTGCACCTAAATTTTCGAATTTATCTGCTAATTCTATTTCTTTTGCAACGGTAACACCATCTTTTGTTACTTGTGGAGCGCCAAATTTTTTCTCAATAACTACATTACGTCCTTTAGGACCTAAAGTAACTTTTACAGCACTTGCTAATTTATCAATTCCTTTTTTCAGTTGATCTCTAGCATCAATATCAAATTTTAATTCTCTAGCTGCCATTTTTCTTATTTTTTAAATGTTTTAATTACTAATTACTCTACTAATAAAATGTCATCTTCTCGCATGATTAAATANTAAATAATCTTTTCCGTCGATATGGATTTCGGTTCCACCATATTTTCCGTAGATTACTACATCACCTGCTTTTAAAGACATAGGTTCATCTTTTTTACCCTCGCCAACGGCAATAATTGTTCCTTTTTGAGGCTTCTCCTGAGCTGAATCAGGAATAATAATTCCACTTGCAGTTTTTTCTTCTGCTTTGTGAGGCTCTACTAAAACTCTATCCTTTAAAGGTCTGTACTTAAATTCTGACATTGTTTCTAATATTTAATTGTTAAACTTATTTTTAATTGTGTAATCCCATTTTTACATAATTTATGCCAAATGAATTTGCACAAAAAAAGTGTCAGCCTTTATGACAGACTGACACTTTTATATTTCTTTTGTAACTTATTGTCTAATTTGCATCACCACCTTCAGTAGGCTGATCTGTCTCAGGAACAGATGTAGGGAATTGTGGCATTTGAGTAGGATCTACAGCATTATTAACTTGTTGCTCGATCTTAGATCTTTCTTCGATAGTTCCTCTTGGGATTGTCATTGCGGCAGCCAAGCATAGTACTACCAAGCTAATTGCCAATGTCCATGTTGCTTTTTCCAGAAAGTCAGCAGTTTTTCTCACACCCATCACCTGGTTTGATGATGAGAAATTCGACGCTAATCCTCCTCCCTTCGAGTTCTGAACCAACACAATCAGAGTTAGTAATATACTCGCAATAATGATTAATACTGAAATTAAAACGTACATCTTATAATGTTTTTATTGTTTATTTAATTTTTCTTGTAATATTTCAATTTGACTCGCAAAGTAAGTATTTTTTTCTGGATATTTCAAACTTAATTTTTCATAAGACTCAATCGCCTTTTCAAATAATCCTTGTTTGATATAAACTTTTATTAATGTCTCTGATAAAAGATTTGAATCCTCTTTTATACTGTCTTGCGAGATGTCTTTTATTTCATGATCTATTTCCTTAGCCTTAATTCGGGGATTCTTTTCAATAAATTTTGCTATCAGATCATCTTTAACTGGCTCATTGCCTGAATCATCGTATTGGGCAATATCAAAGTATTCCTTCGATTTTTTTACCTCTCCCCGTTCCTTAGGAACACTTTCATCCATCTCAAGCAGCTCAAAAGACTCATCCTTTTTTTTCTTTTTAACTGTTGACTTTAATTCTTTTTTTTGCTTTTTTAATTCTTCTTCATCAATTTGAAGAATATCTTTTTGTTTTCTCAGTTTTTTAATGTCATCAGGATCGGCATCAATTGTAATAATATTGTTTTTCCCTTCTCGCTCTTCTTCAATAAAATATATTTCGGATGGATATTCCAATGTATCTTTTTCTTTCACAGATGAGAATTCTATCTTACTCGAAATAGTTTCTGAAATATTTTCTCCCATTCCATCGAAGCTATTATTGATTCTGCGTCTTATATCTTTGTTCTTTAATAATTTATGGTCTTTAACTGGCTCATCCACATCATCATTCGATGATACTACTTGCTGTTCTTTCAGCTCTAGTTCCCTATTTAGGAATGTAAATAATAAATCTCTATCGGATATATATGTAGAAGATTTTGGAAGTTGTTTTTTGAATTTCGCCTTATCGTGAATTAAAAGAGCTTTCAGATATAAAATATGAGCTGATTGAAAAAACGGGAAGTTATAAACCAAATATTTTAACTGTTCCAAATTGCAGTCAATAAGTAATTCGGGTTGATTAATATATTTAATTATTTCTGTTTCCTTCATAAAACTTACCAGTTTACAACTGATTTATTAAAAATATCCTCAATTATTTTTTCCATAATATTTTCCATTAGTTCTTGCTCAACTGACGATAAGTCCTGATCGCTATCATAATCTTCATATTGAGAAAAACTTGTGTCAAAATTATACTGGGGCTCTATTTCATTTGTAAACTTAACATGCACTTTAATTGTAAGTCTATTTTGAGATGCTGTTTCATCTCCTGTAATAGCCATTGGCCTTGTATTAAAATCTGTTATCTCGCCCTCAAAATTTAAATCGCCCAGATCATTAACAAGTGTTAAACTGGTTTGTGATTTGAATTTATCCTTTAATTCATCAGTTAAATACTGTTCCATATTGGCTACACCCAAAGGAGCTCTGTTTACAAAATGTTGAACGGAAACTGTTTTTACATCGGGAGCAATCGAAGCACCTGATAATGAATATTTAATTGTGCAAGACTGATTTGCTATTAAATAAACTAATATAATAATTGATAACCTCTTCATATCTTAATCAATATCGTATTCTTTAATTTTTCTATATAGAGTACGTTCTGATATACCCAAATCCTGAGCCGCATATTTTCTTTTTCCATTATGCTTTTCAAGAGCTTTCTTAATCAATTCTATTTCTTTATCTTCCAATAAAAGTGATTCTTCAATAAACTCTTCGGTATCCTCAATATCCGGATCCTCTATATGGCTACTTGAGGCTGATTTAGAATCTGATGCGCTTATTACCGAAGATGAATGATTTATCCTTTGAATTAAATGATCTGCATTTTTAATGTCTCCGAAGTCAACTCCTTTTTCAATTAATCCATTTACCAGTTTTTTCAGGTTTGTTAAATCTGATTTCATATCAAATAATATTTTGTATAAAATCTCTCGTTCGGTTGCAAAAGTTTTCTCGTCAACTAAATCGCTTTTATATAAGGCCGGAAGTTTATTTGGATAATAATCGGGTAAATATTTTTGTAGAATATCGGCTTGAATAATTCTTTCTTCTTCGATTACCGATAACTGCTCTGTGATATTCTTTAACTGACGCACATTTCCTGGCCACTCATATTCCGCGAGTATTCTTCGTGCTTCTTCGCCCAAACTAATTGGAGGCATTCTATAACGTTCTGCAAAATCCGTTGCAAATTTTCTAAAGAGAAGATAAATGTCATTACCTCTTTCCTTCAAAGCAGGAATAATAATGGGAACTGTATTTAATCGATAATATAAATCTTCGCGAAACTTATTCTCCTCTATTGCTTTTACCAAATCTACATTGGTAGCTGCAATAACGCGCACATTTGTTTTTTGTGGTTTGGAAGATCCAACTCTTAAAAATTCTCCGGACTCTAAGACACGCAATAATCTAACTTGTGTTGAAAGAGGTAATTCTGCCACCTCATCCAGAAAGATTGTTCCTTCGTCAGCAACTTCAAAATAACCTTTTCTGCTTTCGTGTGCTCCTGTAAAAGAACCTTTTTCATGTCCAAACAATTCTGAGTCAATCGTGCCATCAGGAATTGCTCCGCAGTTTACTGGTATATATTTTCCATGTTTCCGGGAACTATAATTGTGTATAATCTGAGGAAAGACTTCTTTACCTGTACCACTCTCGCCGGTTATTAAAACAGAAAGATCTGTGGGTGCTACCTGAGCCGCCACATCAATTGCACGATTGAGTCCATGCGAATTTCCGATAATACCAAATCTTTGCTTTATTTTTTGAATATCCATCTTGGATCTGTTTTTTCAATTATTGATATGACAAAATTACAAATGAAAGTTATCTGCAATGAAATTTGTGATCATTCTCCAATATTAAATGGTTTTAATACAATCTGCTACCACCTCCTAATTTACAGATTAATCTAATACAACCCTGAGTTTTGTCAGGCCCATATTTAATGCAACGGTTTTATTAAATTAAATTGTTTCGATCTTTCGGGAAATTTCAAAACCAGCCCTCATGCCAGTTATTGATTTTTGGATACTAAACAACCTGTACCCTGATAAATTGTTTAATCCTTGAAATAAAGGATAGTTAAATTATAGGAAAAATAGATCAAATAAACAAGGACTAAGATTGTATTTAAAACCATTAAGATTTACTAAATCTTAATGACAAAAATAGCCGTTAATACCAGGGTTTATATTATTATGACTAATATAACCCTTATCAACCATTAATAGTATTATTAAATCCTGAAAAATATTGGGGGTATCATAGGGTTTTTTAGGTCTGCCGTAATTTAAATCCGGTTTCAGACCAATGCTGTAAATTTATAAT
>PKTC01000040.1 GCA_002869305.1 Marinilabiliales bacterium | reverse complement strand
TAAATAACGATTGGTTGGAGTTTTGGGATCGTATACCCAATTCCAATCCTGAGGTAAATAATTTGCATTGATAGGGTTTAACACGAAGCGTTTTGTGGGTGCATTTTCTTTGATTTCAGTGTAGTCAACATCCGGTGGATTTTGATTCCAGTCACCGCCAACTATAATGTAATTCCCCTTTAAATATTCATCAAGTAAAAAAGTTTTAAGATATTCCATCTGTTGCTTTTTTAAAGAACCATCATCATAAGCTGAGTTATGGGTATTTATTACGATCAGCTCTTTTTCATTAGAAGTTGGAAAACGCTTAACCAAGAAACATCTATCGAGCATAAATAATTTAACAGGCCATGAATAATTTCCCGGGAAAGAATATCTTGTAACCGATATTGGATTAAATTTTGAAAAACTAACCAATCCTGATTTCACTATTCCCAAAGGATTTATTGGTGGGGTTGGAACAAATGTAACATCATAATTTTTTCCAAAATAGCTTTTAAACTTTGTCAGAGTTAAATTGAAACTATCCAACTCATTCAAATAGTAGCTTCTTTTTGAATGGATATCCACTTCCTGGAGCAGAATAAAATCAAGGCTATCATTATTATTTAGCTCGGACTTTACAAAGTGGAAATTCTCATAAACATTTTCTTTTGAAGTTCTTACTTGTTCTCCACCATCATAAAAAAAATCCATATCATCACTTAAACCACAATAGCCTATATTCCAAATCATTAAACTTAACTCTTTATGTACATATATTGTATCTGGTGTGTCGGAGTTATAAATTATTTCGGATGGTAAAGGTTTGTAATCCGCTACGCTTGAATAGATTATGAAAATTGCAAAAAGAAAAATTAAAACTCCCAATATTTTTAGAATAAACTTAATGATCTTCATGTTCTCGGATTTTAAATGAAATACTAAAATAAAAATTTATTTTGGCTTCCATTTAAAGTACATTTTAATTATTTGTGCAGGATGCTAAATAATTATATCTTTGGGATGTAATTAAATCAGAATAACTGACTTAATTATCTGTGTTTCAATTAATCTAAAGTTTTATTCAAAAATCATTCAAATGAAATTTGGTGTAGTTATTTTTCCAGGTTCGAATTGCGACCAAGATATGATTTATGTGCTGCGTAATATCATGCAACAGGAAGTTGTTGAATTATGGCACAAAGATACAGATTTGCAAGATGTTGAGGCAATTGTTTTGCCTGGGGGATTTTCTTATGGAGATTATTTGCGATCAGGTGCTATTGCACGTTATTCGCCCATTATGGAAAAGGTGATTGAGTTTGCAAATGATGGAGGTTTTGTTTTCGGAGTATGCAATGGATTCCAAATTTTATGCGAATCAGGATTATTACCTGGAGCTTTATTACATAATGATAATCAGAAGTTTATATGCAAGAACATTTATATTGTTCCTGATAATAATACGAATGCTCTTACTGCTGTTCTTGACAAGCAAAAGGCTTTAAAAATTCCAATTGCCCATGGAGAAGGAAGATATTTTGCTAAGAAAGAGACTTTGCAGGAAATGCGTCAGAATGGTCAAATATTGTTTCGTTATTGCAATGAGCATGGAGAAATAACGGCTGATGCAAATCCAAATGGATCAGTTGAAAATATTGCTGGCGTATGTAATGCATCTAAAAATGTTTTTGGAATGATGCCTCACCCTGAAAGAGCAGCTGATGATGAATTAGGAAATACTGACGGCAGATTAATTTTTGAATCAATGATTTCAATTTTAGCCACTAATTAAAAACAGCCTATAAAAAATATACGAGCCCGGGATTTTTTTCTCGGGCTTTTTCTTTTAATCCAAAAAACAAATTAAGGTATTATTTGTTGGGCTAATAAATTCTTATATTTAACATTCATTTCAACAAGAGATTATGGAACTTAAACAATCAATTGAAAAAAGGACAAGCATCAGGAATTTCATGGATGAACCGGTTCCTTTTAATGACCTAAAGGAAATAGTTAGGAGAGCAGGTTTAGCCCCCAGTGTAAATAATTCTCAGCCCTGGAAATTTTATGTGATAACCAATAAAAAGGTTTTATCAAACCTAGCAGGAAAGGTTAGTGAAAAGATAAAGGAATTACCATCAAATAAATCAATAGCAGCAAAAAATGTAAAATCTCAAGTAGAATGGTTTGCTACTTTCTTTGAAAATGCACCTGCAGTTATTGCAATGGCAATGGAGGATTATGAAACAATTCTTGAAAAAGGTGTTAACTTAAGTCACGAAGAAATTAATAAACTTCGTAATTTTCCTGATATGCAAAGTGCTGGTGCAGCCATACAAAATATTTTATTATCGGCTGTTGATTTGGGATATGGCGCATGTTGGTTAAGTGCACCTATGATGGCTAAAGAATCACTTGAAAAAATATTAGAAATTGAAAAGCCTTACCATTTAATTGCATTTGTAGCCATTGGGAAAGCAGCTAAGCCAAAGGAACCAAGATCAAAGAAATCTTTAGATGAAATTTTTAAACTTATAGATTAGTTATGTCATATAAAATTTATCATAATACCAGGTGTAGAAAAAGCCGAGGTGGTTTACAATATTTAGAAGATAAAGGTATAAAACCGCAGATAATTGAATACTTAAAGGATGAATCATTTACTGAAGAATCTTTATCAGAAATAATTAAAAAATTGGGAATTAAACCTCAAGAATTAATTAGAAAACAAGAAGCTGATTATAAGCAAAAGTATAAAGGGAAGGAATTATCAGGCGAAGAATGGATCAGGATTTTAGTTGCGAATCCCAAATTAATAAGACGACCAATAATTGAAAATGGAAATAAAGCTGTTGTAGGAGATATTGTAGAACATATTGATGACATCCTTTAATTTTTGTATCTTTTCAAGTCCAAATTTTAAGATAGTTTTTATAACTTTCTTGAATTAGTCAGAAACCATAAATTACAAACCAGCCTGTTGGTTAACAGGCCTTAAAAAACATAAACAATTATGCCTACTCCCGAATTTTATTACCAGGATCCTTTTCCAATCGGAAAAGACGAAACCGAATACTATTTACTAACGAAGGACCATGTGTCAGTTTCCGAGTTTGAAGGTGAGAAAATATTAAAAATTGAGCCAGAAGGATTAACCAAACTTGCTAATACTGCATTTCGTGATACTTCTTTTATGCTACGTAAAAGTCACTTAGAGCAGGTGGCAGCAATATTACATGACCCAGAAGCTAGTGATAACGATAAATTTGTAGCTTTAACAATGCTGCGAAATGCGGAGGTATCTGTAAAAGGAAAACTACCTTTCTGTCAGGATACCGGAACTGCCACTATTGTCGCTAAAAAAGGTCAAAAGGTGTGGACCGGTGGTGGTGATGAGGAAGCACTTTCTTTAGGTGTTTATAAAACGTATACAGAAGAATATTTACGTTATTCTCAAACTATTCCTTTGGATATGTACAAAGAAAAAAACTCTGGTACAAATTTACCTGCTCAAATTGATATTCATGCTACGGATGGTGATGAGTACAAATTTTTATTTGTGGCAAAAGGAGGAGGATCAGCAAATAAGACTGCACTTTTCCAGCAAACAAAGGCATTATTAAATCCGGAGAAACTGGAAAAATTTCTCGTTGAAAAATTGAAATCATTGGGCACAGCCGCTTGTCCACCTTATCATGTGGCATTTGTAATAGGCGGTACTTCGGCAGAAGCAAATCTAAAAACTGTAAAATTGGCATCGGCAAAATACTACGATAATTTGCCAACAACGGGCAATGAAGGTGGTCGTGCATTCAGAGATGTAGAAATGGAAAAGAAGGTTTTAGATGCAGCTTACAAAGCTGGAATTGGAGCTCAGTTTGGCGGAAAATATTTAGCATTAGATATTCGAATTGTTCGTCTACATCGTCACGGCGCATCATGTCCTGTGGGAATGGGAGTTTCTTGTTCTGCTGACAGAAATATAAAAGCTAAAATAAACAAGGATGGTATCTGGATTGAAAAGATGGAAGATAATCCTGGAAGATTTATTCC
>PKTC01000527.1 GCA_002869305.1 Marinilabiliales bacterium | reverse complement strand
AAAAGTTGATTCAACGGTATTAATCAATGGTGAAATAATACAAGCAGATTATTTTATCTCAGCCATTCATCCTTCAATTACTTTAGAGATGACCGATACCAAGTTACTTCGTAAATCATATCGAACCAGAATTAACGAAATTGAAGAAACCATGTCAGTTTTTTCAATTTATATTTCGCTTAAACCAGGTCGTTTCGAATATCTTAACTATAATTATTATCACTTTAATAATAGCACGGTCTGGAGTGTACCTAATTATAATCCGAAAAAATGGCCGCAAGAATTCTTATTTTTAACTCTTCCATCAAGTAATTCAAAAAAATATGCAGAAACTGCCACTGCAATGACATATATGGACTATGAAGAAGTAAGAAAATGGGAAAAATCAGGTATTGGAAAACGAGGAAACGATTACGAAGAATTTAAAAAACAAAAAGCTGAAATTTTAATTAGTCAAATTGACAATCAATTTCCTGGTTTCAGATCAAGCATAAATAATTATTATACCTCTACTCCTCTTTCAATGCAGGCATATACAGGAACCAAACATGGTTCTATGTATGGAATATTGCACGATGCAAACGAACCATTAAAAACTCGTGTCTCACCAAAAACAAAGATACCGAACCTATTTTTAAGCGGGCAAAATGTAAATATTCATGGTGTATTAGGAGTTACAGTAAGTGCAGTGCTTACTTGTACTGAGTTGTTGGGAATGGAGAATTTATTAAAGAAAATTAACGATGCATAAATTGAATAAGATATTAAAAGCTTTACTTAAAATCGCTTTGTGGCTGGCAGGAACAATTCTTGTGCTCACCATCTTATTTAAGATTACTGCTAAAATAAATCCGCCAAAAATTGTCAATCTAGAATTGGAAAACTATGAAGTACAAGTTATAGATTCTAACTTTCGACAAATTAAAAATAACTGGATACAAAAGAACGACCTCGGACTTTGGGAAATGTACATTGAAGGAGAAGCGTATGAGCGTGGTGTGATAAATGGGAAGCTTTCAAAAGATTTGATTTATAAACAAGAAAATGCATTCATAAATCAAATTAAAGTTATGATTCCTTCGGAATCGTACCTAAAGTTTTTGAAGAGCTTTATTGCATTCTTCAATCGAAATATCGACAAGCATATCATTGAAGAATATCAACAAGAAATTTATGGTGTTTCGCTATCTGCTTCTAAAAAATTTGATTTTATAGGTTCTAACTACCATCGTATATTGAATTATCATGCGGCTCATGATATTGGTCACGCACTCCAAAACATGAACCTGGTTGCTTGCACTGCCTTTTCCGGGTGGGACTCAAGATCAGTAGACAGTTCGTTAATTATAGGCCGTAATTTTGATTTTTATGTTGGTGATGAATTCGCCGAAGATAAAATCGTGTTGTTTTGTAATCCTGAGAAGGGACATAAATTCATGATTGTAACCTGGGGAGGAATGATTGGTGCCACTTCTGGAATGAATGATCGGGGATTAACTGTTACCTTAAATGCTGCAAAATCTGATATTCCTTTTGGAGCAGCTACACCAATTTCTCTTGTTGCAAGAGAAATTTTACAATATGCATCTAATATCGACGAAGCTTTTGAAATAGCTAAGAAAAGAAAAACTTTTGTTTCAGAGTCTATGTTCATTGGATCTGCTAATGATGGACGTACCGCAACCATTGAAAAATCTCCCAACGACCAGGCATTGTTTGATTCACCAAACGATTATATCATTTGTAGCAATCATTTCCAAAGCAATGCTATGCAGAAAGAAGAATTCGCTAATGCAGATATTATGGATTATGCAACTACCTACCGATTAGAGCGAGTTGAAGAATTGCTATCTCAAAATCCAAAATTAGATATAAATAATGTTGCTCTTATCCTGCGTGATCAGAAAGGTTTGCATGATAAAAATATCGGTATGGCTAATGAAAAAGCTGTGAATCAATTAATAGCGCATCACTCAGTTATATTTAAACCAGAAGAATTAAAGGTTTGGGTCTCAACATCACCCTTTCAACTAGGTAAGTACATCTGTTATGATTTAAACCAGGTTTTTTTAAAAGCCGAAAGTAAGGAAAAGTATGGTAGTATCTATGAAGAAAATTTAACTATTCCAGCTGATAGTTTCTTATACACTAAACAATATGATGACTTTATTCGGTTTAAAGAAATAAGAAATGAAATTCAGGCATCCATAAAATCAAACCTTAAAATCGAAGGTGAGGATTTTCTCTTTAATGAACTCATTGAGTTAAATCCAGAATTTTTCGAATCATACGTTTACTTGGGTAATTATTTTCAGCATTTTAGTATGAATGAAAAAGCAATTTTAGCTTTTAAGAAAGCTTTAACAAAAGAAATACCCAATATTTATCAGCGAGAAAGTGTTATATCAAAAATCGAAGAAAAATAATATACATCTTTCGATAATGCATCTATTTATTTTTTCTAGCCGTAATAAAACTTTGTATAAAAGTTATTAAAGCATATACTGTAAATACCATCATTGTTGAAACTCGTAGAATACCAATAGTACTTTCTCTGCCCATTGCCCCAGTTAATGGCTTTAATAATCCAATAAATACCAATAAGGTTAAAACTACTGCAATATGTGCAATCAACTTGTTTTCATTTTTAATGCCCGAATTTAAACCTATTAAGATAATACCTACAAATACAGGTATTAAAGCCGTAACTGATCTAACCTCAGATCCAAAATAACTCCATCCTCCTAAAATTATTAATACGATTGCGTTTATAAGACTCGAAACATGTGGCTTCATTTGATTTTGTTTTAGTAATTAATCTATTACTCACTACATACAAAAATGACGGCTCTTTGTTTACCAATTCTACTTTCTTTTTTATGAAAAGATAATAATTCAGTAATATTTATCCTGCAGCCGATAAAAGGCATATAATATTTTAATAACTTTAAAGCTTTTATATGATTATTTGAAAATGAACTTAATAAATCAAATAATTGTCTTCCTACTAAAATCATTAAAAATTGAGACGTAACAAATGTCGGAAAAAGATACTAAAGAATTTGATTTAATTATTATTGGCGCAGGAATTAGCGGATTAACGGCTGGAGCAATTGCTGGTAAATTTGGGTTAAAATGTTGCATTCTTGAAAAGCAGCCGCACGTTGGTGGGTATATTGCCGGATTTAATCGTGAAGGGTTTCAAATAGATACTGCAATCCATTGGCTTAACCAATGTAATAAGAATGAAATGGCCGGTAAGATTTTTAGCCTAATTGGTTCCGATAGTCCTGAAATAAAAGATTTAGATAAGATTCACCGGTTTAAGGGGGATACTTATGATTACTTACTAACGAATAATCCCGACGATCTTAAAGAGAAGCTTATTAAAGATTTTCCACATGAAAAAAAAGGAATTGAGAAATTTTTTCGAGTTGCAAAAAGAATGGGTAAAGGAACTTTGGCTTATGCCAATTTATTTCGAACTGAAGAAAGTATGGGATCATTCGAGAGATTTCTTTTTAAAATCAAATTACTCAAATTCTTTTCTCCTTTAATTAAATATGTTTTTTATAGTGGTGAAAAAGTTACGAATGGATTAAATAAATTCTTTAAAGACAAGAATCTACACAAACTTTACAGCTCAGAAAAAGACTTACTTTCATGCTTATTTNGCATACAATAATTGATATCAATTACCTAAAAAAGGTGGTGCCAGAGTTTTTGCGCAGTGGCTAAAACATGTAAATACATTTTATGGAAATATTATTCTCACTAATGCTGAAGTAAAAAAACTAAATCTAAAAAATGGTAGCTGTGATAGCATTGAATATTTAAACGATACAAAAATAAAAACTATTAAAAGTAAACATGTTATTGCAACCAACGATATTGAATCCTTATATACAAAAATGCTTTCCCAGGAGGTTATTTCCCCAAAATTTAAAAGTAAACTTGGTAATGCAGTTCTATATAGCTCAGCTTTTACAGTAAATATAGCTTTAAATTGCACCGCTGAATCACTAGGAATAAATGGAGAGTTAATAAGCATTACCAAAGATGGAATTGATAGAAATGATCATGACGGAGGTGATCCATTAATTAGTGATATTAGTGTTCTAGCACCTTCAGCAAGAGATAAATCGCTTGCGCCGACAGGAAAGGGATTAGTAACACTATACATCCCAGCCTATATTGAATATAGAAATTATTGGGGCACAGATAAAGATGAGGATGGTAAATTCGTTCGTAGCGAAAAATACAACCAAATTAAAACCGAAGTAGCAGAAACTCTTATTCAAAGAGTTGAAAAGGAGCTTTCTGTTAATTTAAAAGAACATATTCTTTTTTATGATGTGTCAACACCTATTACATATTACCGATATACTGGCAATAAAAATGGAACTATGATGGGAGCTCGCCATGGTAAGGAAAACATGCAAGCAAAAATTGCCCATCATCAAACAAAAGTAAAGAATCTTATTATTGGAGGTCATTGGGCCGATTTGGGAGGTGGTGTGCCCATTGCAGTAAAAGCTGCAGCAAATGCTGTTTTATTAACCCTAAAAAAAGAATATAAATCATCTTTTAAGTTATTGGCAAACTACATGGATGGGAAACTATCTGTTGAGCAATTAAATTCTTCAGACCTTGTGAAACCATATAATAACTCATGGACAAATTAGCGGTCTTCAAATTTAAAAGAACGAAAAAATATCTTATTTTTGCCAACCTCACAAAAACAATACATCATGAGATTTTCTAAAATTCTAAATCTAATATTCATTGTTGCATTATTTCAATCCTGTGCAACTACTAAACTTGCCGAAGATGGGAATACTGCCTATGAAGCAAATAACTACGAACAGGCATTAAAAACATACGATCAGCTTATTGAAAGCCGTGAAAGTGTTGGTAAAAAAGCAAAAGGAAAAATTTATTTAAATGCAGGTATCGCTGCTTTGGAATTAAAACAGGTAGAAAAGGCCAGAAAATACCTTGAATCCGCTCGTGAATTACAATATTCTTCACCTCAATTATATTCATCCTTGGCAAAGGTGTACATGGCTATTGATAACTTATCTAAAGAAATAACTGCTCTAGAAACGTATCGTAAAAATTATCCTCAAGGCGATAATATTCATTCAATAAATGCTCGTTTACTAGAAACCTATGTAGAGAGTGAAAATTGGGATTATGCCATAGAATTATGGCCAAATATTGAGGCACAAGCGCAGTCAGATATAAATATGTTGGCAAACTATTTAATTGTAAATAAAAACTTAGAAAATACAGAAACCTGTGAGCAACTTTCCAAGAAAATAGAAAAATTAGATCCCAACAATATTACTTTGTTAGAATATAAGGCTGAAAAGTATTTTTGGTTGGCTGAAAATCTTTATACAACAGAAATGAAAGCATACAAGAATCATAGAACCAGTAGTCAATATAAAAAATTACTGAAAGCACTTGACAAAGTATGGCCCAATTTTCAGAAGTCACGCGACCACTTTCTTAAATTATATAGGATAGACCCAAAGCCTGAATATGCAAGGTATTTAGCTCAAATTTATACTCGATACGATGATAAGCAAAAGGCAGCATACTACGAGAAAAGATCTAAATAGCTATATGATACTCATACAGAGTTTTTCGTAAGTTGGAGCTTTTTTTTATTTTTGAGATCTCCAACATCCTTTTACAGAACTATTATTCCATTATCTTGTTTAAAGAACAATTATACTTGATAAATAGATGATTTATATAAATAACTTAATTCTAACCTTAATTGCGATGAATGGAATAAATCTAGTTGATTTTACAAAAGAAACCAATTTATCCCATTGGCAAGTGATTGATGATAATGTAATGGGTGGTAGCTCATTGGGATCATTAGTTTTAAATAAGGATGGGAATGCTGTTTTTAAAGGAAATATTTCATTAGAAAATTATGGCGGCTTTTCATCGATTCAGTATTTCTTTGATTCCAAGAAAGTTGAAAGTTATTCAAAATTTGTTCTTTATATCAAAGGAGATGGAAAAAGGTACCAATTTAGAATCAAAGAAAATGAAAAAAACTATTATTCTTATGTTTACTACTTTCAGACAAACAATGACTGGCAGAGAATAGAAATTCCATTTAACAAAATGTATCCTTCGTTTAGAGGCAGAAGATTAAATATGGCGAACTTTTCTGGGAATAGCATCCAACAAGTAGGTTTTTTATTTGGAAATAAAAAAGCTGAAAATTTTCAGCTAGAAATAAACAAAATTGGAATAGAATAGTTAAGCTGTATCGTTAATTAATTTAAATGCGAGATTGTTATTCCTATTTTCTTAATTTCTATATTTTCAGTGCAATTATTAAAAATTTCCATGCAGAATGTTACCTCTTTTAACGATAAGATACTAAATTTGGAGATCTTAAAAATTACTGATGATGAAAAAGTTTCCAGAAGATATTGATTTTAGGTCCAAAGTAGAAATAAAAAAATACCAGGAAGAACAATTGCAAGAGTTATTAAAATATGTAAATAAGAACTCAAAATTCTATTCCGATCTTTTTAAAGAGAATAACATCATCTTTTCTGATATTAAGACACTTGATGATCTTCAGAAACTACCTTTCACAACCAAGGATGATCTTTACGAACAAAACGATGATTTTATTTGTGTTGATCGTCGTAAAATAGTTGATTACATTACTACTTCCGGGACATTGGGCGATCCAGTCACATTTGCAATGACGGATGCGGATCTTGAAAGACTTGCCTACAACGAATATATTTCCTTTAAATGTTCTGATGGCAATTCAGATGATATTTACCAACTTATGGTAACACTAGATCGTAGATTCATGGCAGGATTAGCATATTTCTTAGGAATAAAGAAAATGGGTGCAGGAATGGTTCGTGTTGGTAATGGAATGATTGAATTGCAGTGGGATACCATTCGAAGAATTCAGCCTAATGCTTTAATTGCTGTTCCTTCGTTTATTCTCAAATTGATCGAATATGCAGAAGCGAATGGAATAGATTATAAAAACTCGAGCATAAAGAAAGCCATTTGTATTGGTGAATCTTTGCGCAATTCTGATTTTACATTAAATACATTGGGACAGAGAATAAAAGATAAATGGGATATTAAGCTTTATTCTACCTACGCTTCAACTGAGATGGGTGCTGCTTTTGCCGAATGTGGAAATGGAATTGGCGGACATCATAGACCTGAATTACTTATTGTTGAATTTGTTGATGAATATAACAATCCTGTGAAAGAAGGAGAACCAGGAGAGTTAGTGGTTACCACATTAGGAGTGGAAGGAATGCCGTTAATACGATTTAAAACCGGTGATGTAGTGGAACATTTTACTGAACCTTGTTCGTGTGGTCGAAATTCGATGCGCTTAGGGCCAGTTATTGGCCGTAAAAATGAAATGATAAAATACAAAGGAACTACATTGTATCCTCCAGCATTGTATGATATTCTAAATGATATGGAATATGTAGAAAACTACATTATTGAAGTTTCAACGAACCAAATTGGAACAGACGATATATTAATTCGTATTGCTACTAATGGCAATAAGCCTGAAAATTTTGAAAAATATATTAAAGATCATTTTAGAGCTAAATTAAGGGTTGCACCAACCATCCAATTCGAATCCAAGGAATCAATTAATAAGGTAAAATTCCCTGAATTAAAAAGAAAACCAGTT
>PKTC01000053.1 GCA_002869305.1 Marinilabiliales bacterium | reverse complement strand
TTTTTAGTAAATTCAATAATCTTATCCATATCTTATTAGTCTTTTTTAGGTTTTTTCTTAAACATTTCGAGCATTCTATCAGTCACAGCAAAACCACCTACAACATTCAAGGTTCCTAAAAATACGGCTAGAAAGCCCAGAATAATATTAAACGTTGACTCTGCATGACCCAATACGATGATTGCACCTATGATAACGACTCCACTCATTGCATTAGCCCCCGACATTAAAGGAGTGTGCAAAACTGCTGGCACGTGCGATATAACCTCAATACCCAGAAATATAGATAAGATAATTCCAAATATGGTTTCGGCATTTACATATATAAATTCTAGAATTCCTTCCATGATAATTTTTTTAGTTATTTGAATTTATTCTTTCGTTAATGATCTCATTTTTGTGTGTAATGCATGTCCCTTTAACAACCTCATCTTCAAAATTCAATTTGAGATCCCCCTCTTCATCAATTATTAATTTCATAAAATTGATTATATTATTACCATACATCTTACTTGCGTCAGCTGGCATCTCACTAGGAAAATTAGAGTTTCCGATTATTTTTACTTTATTCACCTCAATAATTTCATTATTTTTTGTTAATTCACAATTACCACCAGTTGAAGAGGCCAGATCAACAATAACAGAACCAGGTATCATGTTTTCAACGGTATCCTTTGTAATTAAGATAGGAGCTTTTCTGCCAGGAATTTGTGCCGTGGTGATAACAACATTAGCCTTTTTTGCATGATCTTGTATCAATTGTCGCTGCTTCTTTTTATACTCTTCGGTTTGTTCAACTGCATATCCTCCTGCACCTTCATTTTCCTTTGATCCTTCCACTTCAACAAATCTTCCACCCAAACTTTCAACATGTTCTTTTACCTCAGACCGCACATCAAAAGCCTCAACCACAGCTCCCAACTTCCTGGCTGTCGCAATGGCCTGTAATCCTGCAACTCCTGCTCCTAATATTAATATTTTTGAAGGTCGAATGGTTCCAGCGGCTGTCATAAACATTGGAAAAAATCTCGGTAAATTGATTGCAGCGTCAAGTACTGCTTTATAGCCTGATATAGTTGCCATAGAAGATAATATATCCATGGATTGTGCCCTGGTAATTCTTGGTACCATATCCATACTAAAGCTTGTAATTCCATCGCTAACAAACTGATTCAATAAATCTTTATTAAATAACGGACCATAAGCTGTTAGAACTGCTTGATGAATATTAAGCTTTTTGTATTCATCGCTAGAAAGTGCATTTATGCTAACTAGCAAATCAGCATCAGATATTAGCTTACTTCTTTCAACAATATGAGCACCTACTTCTTTATATTCATTGTCGGAATAAAAAGATCTATCACCAGCACCTTTTTCAATGATTACAGAAGTTCTTAAATCAATTAATGTTTTTACATTTTAGGGTAGTAATGCTACGCGGTTATAAATTTCAGGTTCTTTTAAAATACCTACGATCATTTTGTATATAATTTGAATTTAGACATTTATATTGGCATTAACTTTTTTGTTAATTAAAAGTTTAATACTTGTAAACATTCCTTTATAATATTTGTTCAATGCTATAAAACCTACTAAACGAGAAACAAAATGAATAATTTCTATGACCAGCAAGCTATTTTACCTAATTTTATAGTTGGTTATTTTTTAAACATTATTACCACAAAAGTTCAACAAAATTTAAATACTTTTTTAAACATTCTGATTATTAAATAATTAATCATGGATAAATTCTCTTTCATAGGAAATTCAGATATTGACACAATAGATAAACTTTATGAACAATATAAGTCTGATCCTGACTCCATAGATGTTCAGTGGAAAAAATTTTTTGAAGGATTTGAATTTGCTCAAAAAAACTTTCCTATTTCGAAATCCACAGGACAAATTCTTGATAATGAATTTAAGGTTATTAATCTTATTGAAGGATATCGAAAACGAGGACACTTGTTTACACAAACAAATCCAGTACGAACCAGAAGAAAATACACACCGACCTTGGCCATTGAAAATTACGGATTAGAAAAGAAAGATCTTAATACAGAATTTCAAGCCGGTAAAAACATTGGTATAGGACCAGCTACACTGCAGGAAATTATTGATCATTTAGAAACCACATATTGCCAGTCTATTGGAGCAGAGTATACATTTATTCGTAATCCGGAGATCGTTAGTTGGATGCAAAATAAAATGGAACCGGTTAAAAATATTCCTAGTTTCACGGATAAAGAGCGCAAGCATATTTATGGTCATCTTAAGCAGGCAGTTGGTTTCGAAAATTTTATTCACCGAAAATTTGTTGGACAAAAGCGTTTTTCTTTAGAAGGTGCAGAATCCCTCATTCCAGCCTTGGATGCCGTAATTGAAAAAGGAACCGATTTAGGCATTGAAGAATTTATCATAGGAATGTCACATAGAGGAAGGCTAAATGTTTTAGCTAATATTCTAGAAAAACCTATAGAAGATATATTTGCTGAGTTTTTAGGTGAAGAATATGATGAAAATATAGCGCTCGGAGATGTAAAATATCACTTGGGATATGGAAACACGATTACCACTGATAAGGGTCAAAAAGTACGATTAAATTTAGCTCCTAATCCCTCCCATCTTGAAACTGTAGGGCCTATTGTTCAAGGAATCGCTAAAGCCAAGATATGGGGTAAATACAAGCATAATTACGATAAACTTGCACCTATTATTATACATGGCGATGCCGCAATTGCAAGTCAGGGAGTAGTTTATGAAACCCTTCAGATGTCTCACCTTAAAGGATATAGAACCGGGGGAACTATTCATTTGGTGATTAATAATCAGGTAGGATTCACAACGAATTACTTAGATGGTCGTTCCAGCACTTATTGCACCGATATAGGTAAAGTGACAAAATCGCCTATCTTTCATGTTAATGGAGATGATGTTGAGGCATTAATATACACAATTCAGTTGGCCATGGAGTATCGTTATACATTCCATACAGATGTATTTATTGATATTCTTTGTTATAGAAAATTTGGTCATAATGAAGGGGACGAACCCCGGTTTACCCAACCATTACTATATAAAGCAATTGGAAAGCATCCTAACCCCAGAGATATCTATGGTAATTTCTTAGTTGAGAGGGATATATTTAATAAAGATGATCTTAAAAAACTTGAAAAGGAATATAATGAGTCTCTGGAGGAAAAATTAGAACTAGCAAAAAAGTCGGATAAATTGCATATAAAACAATTCTTAATTGAAGACTGGCAGAAATATCATTTTGCCAAGAACGAAGAATTTGAAGAATCGCCAAAGACAGGATTAGACAAAAAAGTCTTAAAATCTATTGCTCATAAACTAAATCATCCTCCTAAAAATTTAAAAATATTTAAGAAAGCTGAAAAATTACTAGCCGATCGAAACGAAATGATCAAAAATGAAAAACTCGATTGGGCCATGGCGGAGCTTTTAGCCTATGGAAGTCTTGTTGCTGAAGGAAACCCGGTTCGATTAAGTGGTCAGGATTCGGAACGGGGGACATTCTCACACAGACATTCGGCTCTTGTTTTAGAAGATACTGGTGAAAAATTTATTCCATTAAAGCATATATCAAAGGATCAAGCAGATTTTCACGTGTTTAATTCACCACTTTCTGAGTACGGCGTTTTAGGATTTGAATATGGCTATGCTATGGCTGTTCCAAACGGATTAAACATCTGGGAAGCCCAATTTGGTGATTTCAACAATGTAGCCCAGGTTATAATCGATCAGTACATAAGCTCTGCTGAAGATAAGTGGGGATTAATGAATGGACTGACTTTATTTTTACCGCATGGTTATGAAGGACAGGGACCAGAGCATTCCAGTGCACGAATGGAGCGATTTTTAATGCTTTGTGCAAATAATAACATGCAGATAGTAAATGCCACAACGCCAGCAAACTTTTTTCATGTATTACGTAGACAGGTACATCGTGATTTTACAGTTCCGTTGATTATTTTTACACCTAAAAGTTTGCTTCGTCATACTAAGTGTACTTCTACACTTGATGAACTGGCTTCAAATA
>PKTC01000116.1 GCA_002869305.1 Marinilabiliales bacterium | reverse complement strand
TGCAATTAATAAATTGTAAAAATATAATAGATGATAGAAATAGTGTTCTTAACATATTGAAAATTTTAAAAATCTAATTTAATAATAAGCCCGAAATAACTACAATTCTTGTAAAAAAGGAAACAGTTTTAGTTATAAATTGTTAAAAAGTTACATATTTTTATTTCTTAAAATGTAACCCTAAAAGCAACACCGTAAGTATTTTGATAATCAATAGTTCTGCGTAAGGCTGGTTGAATGTTTAAGGATAAATCATCGTTAATTTCATAGTCGAATAAGTGAGCATCTACTGTTGCATCTACAATATTTAATAAATAAACTGCTGCTAATGAAATTACATTGAGATCTCTGTTTCGTCGAAAATTATCTTTAATCCGTAAAATAATTTCTTTGTCGGTGTACCCCAAATAACTGTCTATTTCTCCAGCATCCATTTGTGCATATGCTGTTTTGAATTTATTATACTCATCGTTATTAAAGTCAAAGGCATAAATTAAAATTCCGGTTGCGCCATAAATAATTGGTAGCTTCCAGTATTTTTTATTGTAAACTTGCCCTAAACCTGGAATCAAAGCAGAGTATATGGTTGCTTTATGTGGAGAATGCAATTTTACGTAAGGCTCCTGGAGCACATTGTTATTAGGCGATGGTTTGTCTTGTCCTTTACCAAATAATGAGCAACCTAACAAAAATGTTATGAGTACAAGGATTTTAATTTTTGTTCCCAGCAAAGTGATTTTGTTTTAAAATAAATACCGGGCAAAATTATTTCATTTTATCAATAATTCCCATTATTCTTTCTAAATCTTCGTCAGATTTAAATGGGATAACGATTTTTCCGCTGCCTTTATTGTTACGTTTGAAATCTATTGTTGTGCTAAAATGCTCTGCCAAGTGGTTTTTTAGTTGTTCGTATTCTTCTGGCAATCGAACTTTTTCTTTTTGTGATTTAGATTTTGGTGTATTAACATCACGAATAATATCTTCGGTTTTTCTTACAGATAGTCCTTCGTCGATAATTTGATAATATATTTTTAGCTGGATTTTTTCGTTTTCAATATTAACAAGAGCTCTGGCGTGTCCCATTGATATTTGCTTATCACGAATTCCTAATTGGATTTCTGCAGGTAGCTTAAGTAATCGCAAGTAGTTAGAAATTGTTGATCGCTTCTTACCCACCCGCTCGCTCATACTTTCTTGAGTAAGTTTGCACTCTTCAATTAATCGCTGGTAACTTATGGCAACTTCAATTGAATCTAAATCTTCCCGTTGTATGTTTTCTACCAAGGCCATTTCAAGCATTCCCTGATCATCGGCAAATCGAATAAAAGCTGGAATCTTTTTTAAGCCTGCTAATTGCGCTGCTCGTAATCTGCGTTCTCCTGATATTAGCTGAAACTTATTGTTTTCAATATTTCTAACCGTAATAGGTTGAATGATACCTAATTCCTTAATTGATTTAGCTAATTCTTCTAAAGCATCCTCGTTAAAAATTGTCCTTGGTTGAAAAGGGTTTGCTTCAATTTTATCAATATCAATTTCATTGACCGCATCAGCCGTTACAATATGTTCCTGACCCGCGTCATCTATTAATGCTCCTAAACCTCTACCTAATGCATTTCTTTTTGCCATTTTCCGTCTTTTTTTTATTAATCCTCTACTACTTTTTCGGCATTTGCCATTTTGGTTTCATCATTTTTTTGTAAAATTTCTCTTGCAAGATTTAAATAATTAACCGATCCTTTCGAAGCTGCATCGTATAATACAACCGGTTTTCCATAACTAGGAGATTCGCTTAATTTTATATTTCTTTGAATAATGGTTTCGAAAACCATATCCTGAAAATGTTTTTTAACTTCGTCTACAACCTGATTTGAAAGACGTAAGCGTGGATCGTACATCGTTAATAAGAATCCTTCTATTTGAAGTTCTTTATTTAATCTTGATTGAATAATTTTAATCGTGTTTAATAATTTTCCTAAACCTTCCAAGGCGAAATATTCGCACTGAACAGGAATAACTATTGAATCTGCTGCTGTTAAGGCATTAACTGTAATTAACCCAAGTGAAGGAGAACAATCGATTAAAACATAATCGTAATCATCTTTCACTTTTTCAATGACATGCTTTAACATATATTCTCTATTGGGCTGATTCAGCATTTCGATTTCTGCTCCTACTAAATCAATATGCGAAGGAATTAAGTCTAATCCTTCTATATCACTATTTAGTATTATATTTTTTGGATCTTGATCGTCAACCAGGCACTCGTAAATACTAGTTTTAATAGCTCTGATGTCAAAGCCTGTGCCCGAGGTAGCATTTGCTTGCGGGTCAGCATCAACGATTAAAACTTTCTTTTCCAACACAGCTAAACTTGCTGCTAAGTTAATAGCAGTAGTAGTTTTACCTACTCCTCCTTTTTGATTTGCTAATGCAATTACTTTTGCCATAGAAATATATTTTTTTAGAAATACTCCTGAATTAAAAGACTTTTGCCAAAATTCAGGAATTCAAAAATACAATTTTATCCTGTTTTTCAATTTCACTAAGATAAGAATTGTAAACATTTTATTTGGAATTATGAACAAATTATTAACAATAATCTGTCATTTTTCTTTCAATTGTTTGAAATAGAAAGAACAATAAAAAGAAAATAAATTCTAAGAAAATTTTTCTAAGGATTCTTCAAGCAATTGATCCTTATTTATTGGAACTACTCCCACTTTTTCGCAAACTAAACCACCTGCTAGGTTTGATATTCCTGCTAGTAGTTCCGGTTCTAACCCAGCAGCTATACATAAACTTGCTGTGCCAATTAAAGTGTCTCCAGCACCTGAAACGTCTGCAATATCTCTTATCTCAGCAGGAATTGTTTTATAAGAACCATTGTAGCTAATAAATACTCCCAGCTCTGAAAGGGTTATTAATAGGTATTTCGATTTAAGTTCGCTATGAAGTTTTTGAGATGCTCTAAATATACCATCAAAATCACCCTTAGGAATATCAATTTTGGATCCTTCAACTAATTCCTTAAAGTTAGGTTTAAATAAAGTAACATTTTTATATTCCATAAAGTTACGTTTCTTAGGATCAACCAGTGTTGGGATATTGTTTTTATTAGCAAACTCAACAACACTTCTAATAAGCTCTGGAGTAATACATCCCTTATCGTAATCTTCAAAAATGATTGCATTTACTGAATGGTCGGAGAGAATTGTAAGTATATGATTTATAAACTTGGTTTCGGTTTCTTTTGTGAGTTCTTTATCTATTTCTTCATCAACCCTCAATAATTGTTGATTATCAGCTATGATTCTCGTTTTTACAGTTGTTTTTCTACTTTCATCTTCAAAAATTCCTTCCTGTGTAAGGTTCCTCTTTTTTAATAGACTATAAAAGGTTTTTGATTTGGCATCTTTGCCAATAACTGAACAAAGAATAGGATTTGCCCCAAGTGCCTGAACATTTAAGGCAACATTAGCAGCTCCACCTAAACGATTTTCTTGTTTTGCACTCATGACAATAGGTACCGGAGCTTCAGGCGAAATGCGATTAACTTTTCCCCACATATAAGAGTCGATCATTACATCACCTATAATTAAAATATTAAAATGGTTGAATGAATCGAATATAGATTTAATATCTGGTTTTTTCACAATAATAAATTTTGGAATTAAAATGCAAAGATAAGATTTTCAATTTTCAAATTTTATATAACTTACTTCTCTTATCAATAGTAATCTTGAAAACTGCACGGAAACAATACTCAAGATTTGATCATCTGCACTTAATCATTCTAATTGTTTACTGGTGTTTGGCTCTTCCATCCCTGAATTTCCAGTGTCTAAAACAAATCGCCATTCGCCTTTGTCATTTTTTTCCCAAATGGTACAATAAGTACCTTGTTGAGTTTGTCCTTTTTGTTCACCTCCAATTAGTTCAAGAAGAAATATTCCAAAAGTATATCCTAAATCGCCAGATTCTGAAATTCTTCCATAACTTGGCTTCCAGGTTAACCGATAACTTGAATCCGATAATTCTGCATATAATTCTTTCATAGCTTTTTTCCC
>PKTC01000379.1 GCA_002869305.1 Marinilabiliales bacterium | reverse complement strand
GCTGCGACCAGTTTTGCAACTCTTTCGAGCTTTGGTCAATATTGTCGAGCATATTGTTAAACGCCTGTGATACTTTCTGTAAGTCTTTAAGAAGTTTAGGTTTTATTGGCAATCGCATACTGTTATCACCACTTGATACTGCTTCGCTAACTTTAATAATAGAATTAAGAGGATCCTTTATCTTTTTTCGCGTAAAAACCATTAAGAATGAAACCAACAAAGCTGTTATTGCGGCTGCAAGTATCAAAAAGTTAGTTGATGATTTTTTTGCAAAATAATAAAGATCTTGTAATGGCAATTTTATAATAAGGGAACTTAAAACTTCATCATCTTTACTATGGGCATGACATGTCGACGTGTAACAGGAGGGTTGATTTAATATTGGTTTGCGAATAACCAAATGCCTCTGATTATCACCATTATGAAAATACTGACAATTTTCAGTTTCACCTACAATTCTGTATGTTTGATTTTTGTAATGAAACATGGACACAAGATCTTCGTGGCAGTGTTTACAGTTGGGATTACTCACGAACTCTGATTCCGGTGAAACAGAGGTAAAAGCAAGAATATCGTCTTGATCATACATATTAACTTCATCAATACCCGACATGGTACTAATTATATCAAGTGTGCGTTGTAGCATAGCTTTATCATTCTCGAGCATTGAATAATACAAGGATCCTTCTACAATTGAGCTAATGTTGTTTCCATTCTGGCGAACCGTTGTATTGAAGAAATTGGTATAAATTGATCGAAAAGCGATATTGTATAAAATAAACAGAATAACTAAAGCGCTGGTAACAATAAATACAACCCGACCATAAATTGAAGATCTAATGCTAATGTATTTTCTTACCGTTTCGTATTTAAGAAATCTTTGAAAGAATTTTTTTAAGTTTAATAACATTTGAATTAATTGGTTTTATTTTTTGAATCTAAAGCAGAAAAGGAGTATCCCAAAAACGTAAAAACTTAATTTTTTTTGCTTTGGTTACTCCATTTTATAAAGGGCCCGTTTAATAATTCTACTTATAATTCAAACATTGCAAGTTACAAAAAAGGCACCATTAAAAATTATCTAAGATCATGTTATACAACCTATTAATCGAGAAATTCCTTCTGAAAATCTTCCCAAATCTCTTTAGGCATATGTTCTAATGGATTTTCAGTAAGCTCACCACCTTCTTGCAAAACTACCATTGAAGGTTCTGGTGATATCTTTTTCATAGAAACTGCAACAAAATCTTTTACTCTTGATAATTCATTTTTAGCCCACTCAAGTGCATCTTCTGCTAATAGATAAGCTTTGGTCTCCATCTGCCAGTCTTCTGGTTTTATTTTAGCAATCCATCCCTTTTCATAAGGGTCTTTATTCATTATTTCAGGATTTTCAAATAATGTCTTATTAAATGATTCAAACTTTCCTGAAATAGGGGATGTAATGCTGAGTTGTTTTTCATTTTGTACAATATGAGCTATTAAATCACCCTTTTTTACCCTGTCTCCTTTATTTACATTGTAATTAATTGTAGTACTCCCTGTAATATGAACAAGGAGATCATCTAATCCTACTTTTGCCAGCCCTGATTTTTCAAGTTGTGTCCAGGTATGATTTTTACTATAAAATAAACCCAATGGCATTTTAAGTATGTTCTCAGATAATACGCCAAGCACTTTATTAATTTTTTCTTTAACTGAGGCTGGTTTATTGAGGTATACCCAAAATGGTATCAGCATAGCAAAAAATGCCAAAGTCAATAAATATTCAATTCCTTTTGTTTCGAAAATATTTACATAATTAAAACCTTCCATAATATATTTTTTTAATGTGAATCTTTAACCCAGGATGGAGATTTTCGAAGAACCGGCATGCGCCTTACAATCCAACGAAATACCCATACTTCAATAAAAATAATTGTAAGTGTTACGATAAACTCTTTCCATGAAGGAACGTACCTTATGGCATCATCCCACCTAAAAGCTATAATAGATACATTCATTCTGTTAAGAATAATACCTATAAGAGTCATGATTGAAGCTATTTTTATCCATAGTATATTTTTATTTCTGGAGCTGTAGTAAAATAGCATCATAGGCACTAAGACAAACCCAATAACCTCAACTAAATACCAAATTCCCATCTTAGTTGGCAGGTATTGCCAGTTTTGCTGGTGTGCAAAAATTAGTATCAATGAAAACAGGTATACGAACATACAGGCTGCACAAATTTTAGAAAGGCCATGTAAGATGCTATTATGTTTTTCATGACTGTCGCTTTCCATTTGATCCGAAAAAACTTTATGGCTTATTGAACCTTCAAAAATTACCATGGAAATTCCACCAAAAACACTTGATACTACAAACATAATTGGCATATATGCATTATACCAAAGAGGATGTATTTTTTCTTTGGCCATTAAGAATAATGCACCGATACCAGATTGGTGTAAAACTGATAATGTGATTCCAAAGACAACTGCTCCTAGTGTCATTCCTGATAATATTTTTCTAAGTTTACGAGCACCAAGCCATTCTGCTATTGCAGGCGAAAATTCTAAAAACAACGCAAGCATATACAGTAAAAAGTGCCAACCTACAAGAAACAACACGGAACTAACACCGTAATTATTGCCAATAATTACATTAACAATATGTAATGGCCTACCTAAGTCAAGAAGTAATGCACCGGAATAAAATAAATAAGCTAAAAATCCATTTAGCACAGTGACCCTGGCAATTGGTTTGTATTTTTCCATATTTAAGATATAAACAAGAAAAACCAACACATAAGCTCCTCCTGCAAAAGCGACTCCGGTTACAACATCAAAACCTATCCATAAACCCCATGGAACTTCTTGCGTTAGATTTGTAACATAACCTATTCCATTCCAGAATCTTAAAAAGATTATCACAAAACCAACTAGCATTATGGGAGCACTTATAATATTGAATGGTGTAAAAACTTTACCTTTTGGCTTTAATTCACTTAATATAAATGGCCAAATTTTATTTTCACGTTTTTCTTCTGAATGTGCGTATATTGCTCGCCTCATAGTTCATCCTCCGTATTTTTTTTGTTAGACTTGGTAGCTTCATGGATTCCTAAAAGCGCTGCCGGTAGTAGGATATCAACAGGTGCAATGGCCGAAATAAAACCTTTGGTAAGTGATGGATATGATTTATTCTGAATATTAGTTTTAAATCCTAATTCTTCGAAGGGTACTGGCGATAAATATAAAAAGCTTGTACCGCCTGCTTCCTGCTCACCATAAATATGATCATAATATAAGTCAGGATCTTCTACAATTCTTTTTCTTGCTTCTTTAAGAAGTTCTCTTCGAGTACCAAAAACAATTGCTTCAGCAGGACAATTCTCTGCGCAAACAGGAATTTTACCTTCCTTTACTCTTTCATAACACATGGTACACTTAACAATTTTAGGATTAGTACTTTGATATTCAAATTTTGGAACATCAAATGGGCATGAAATCATACAATAACG
The DNA here is from genome assembly GCA_002869305.1 of Marinilabiliales bacterium. GTDB lineage: Bacteria > Bacteroidota > Bacteroidia > Bacteroidales > UBA12077 > UBA12077. Next base: position 575 of record PKTC01000379.1, on the reverse strand, counting down.
ACAACCCATACACTTATCGCCTCTCCAAATTACCGGTCCTTCATATGTTTTATGCATTGCCTGAGTTAGGCAAGCGGCATCACAAGCTGGTTCATTACAATGCATACATTGTTTTTTAGCATAAACTTCACCTACAGAGGTTTCGTACGCATTTATAACGGAGCGTCTATTTTCATTTGTTTTTCTTTTTACTCCTGCCATTGGCATATCTTTAGAGTCAGGTTCAGGTAATCCATGCTCTTTTGCACAGACAATTTCACATTCCTGGCATCCAACACAACGTGTAGAGTCATAAAGGATACCATAGAACTCAGTGTCACTTGATTTCTTTTGACTGGCATTTAATGGCTTGCCTATGGCAAGTGAAACTCCTGTCAAACCAAGTACTCGGAGAAAATTTAATCGGTTTATTTTCATTTTTAGATCTATGTAGTTTAATAATTAATAATTTATTTATTTGATTATTTTCTATTGATAAAAATTGTTTGAAACTCTTCCCAGTAAATGGGCCCCATATTTTCAAGGGGATTATCATTTAATTCACCACCATCCTGAAGAAGCATTTCAAGCTTGTT
>PKTC01000288.1 GCA_002869305.1 Marinilabiliales bacterium | reverse complement strand
TATTTCAATGTTGCCTCGGCAAAAACATCCGTTGTATCAATAATAGGAATCGAAACATCCTCCCTTTTTATAATTAGGGAAAGCTCTGTACATCCTAGAATTACTACATCGGCTGGATTTGAGTTAATAGTTTTAATCAAATCTTCCTTGCTTTGTTTGTTAATTACATCCAATACAAGTTCATTAAATATTATTCGATTAACCATTCCTTGCTCTCGTTTTGATGGTACAATTGTTTCCAAACCTTTTTTTTGTAAGCCTGCTTTGTAAAAATCTTCGCTCATGGTATAACTTGTTCCCAACAACAATAGTCTTTTATAAGCATTTGTTACTGCATAATCTGCAACAACATCTACAATACTAAGTAATGGAATGGAAACAATCTTTTCAATTTCTGAGAATACTCTATGTGGCGTATTTGAAGCAATTACTGCAAAATCAGCACCAGCTCTTTCCAGAGAGTCAATTGCCTTTACAAATTCGTTGATGTATTCCGATTGATTCTCACTTATCTGAGAATCCTTTATTTTTTCAAAACACACACTAAATAATACTATTTCAGGATAATACTGATCTTGATATTTTTGAAAGTGTTTTTCTATTAATATTTTATAAAACAACATGGAGGATTGAGGACTTACACCTCCAACTACACCTATTCTTTTGTAATTTCTCATAATACGCAATACAGATTATAAAATTATAAAACGCAAATTAAAAAATTGTACTCAAAAATACTTTTAAATGCCCAATTATATTCTTATTTTTCAAATCCATAATAAATCTCAATATCATGAAAAAAATATTACTTCTTTTAAGCGTTATATTATTAATTGCAGGTTGTGCATCAAAACGTTATACTAAAAAGGCCGTAAAATTTGAGGAAGCAGGATTATACGAAGATGCTGCAGAGTATTATTACCAGGCTGTAAAGAAAAAAGATTCTAATGTTGATGCTAAGCTTGGCCTAAGAAAAACCGGCCAGATGACATTAGATAGAAAACTGGCAGATTTCACTGCTTCGTATAAGCAATCGGATTACAAAAAAGCAGTATATAATTATCTGGATGCTGAGAAATATTTCAATAAAGTAAAGGCGGTGAAGGTTGATTTGGATTTTCCTGAATATCACAAAGAATATTACGAAGAAGCAAAAGGTGATTATCTTAATAAGAAGTATGCCGATGGCGTTAATAAACTCAATAGAGAAGATTTTAAATCGGCTCTTGCTGTTTTTGAGGAAATCAGAGGGATTGATGCCAATTACAAAGATGTTAATGATTTGTATATTACTGCCAAATATGAACCTATGTATCGCGATGCAAATCAGTATTTGGAAACTGGATTGTATCGTAAGGCCTATTATACATATGAATCTATTATAAACGGAGCAGGAAGTTACAAACAGTCTGTTGCCTTAAAAGATGAAGCACAAGAGAAAGGTACGATTACCGTATTAATTAATGATCTTTCTTATACAAGTTACAGATATGGTGAGACCACAAGTGAAATCACTTCTGACTTAAAAGGAAAATTAAGTTCGTTAAATAATCCGTTCCTGCGTATTATTGATCCATCATCGTTAGGTGTTAATCTTTATGAAAATGGAAAGATGAATATGCAAGCAGCTAATCTGGCTGGAATAAAAGCTGTTCTTACCGGAACTGTCACCGATATTCGAATGTATAATGGCAAACTAGATAAGGACGAGAAACGGGGATATTTAAAGCATGTGACAAAAACGAAAGATAAGGAAGGAAAGGAAATTGAGAAAGTTTCTTATACTAAAACCAAGTACTACGAATATGATCAAACGAATCGGTCAAGTCTTTCACTTAACTTTAAACTGGTCTCAACTGAAGATAATTCTGTTTTGGTTTCAGATCAAATAAATCATAACAAATCGGATAGAATTCATTATGCTACTTATGAAGGGGATAAAAATAAGTTAATTCCTGGTTACTGGAAGTATAGCAATCGAGAATCCAGTGAAGATGTTAAAAAAGATAATAAATCTGATATTAATCATTTACAAGACCTTTTAAAGGCAGATAAAAACATTAAATCTGCACAAACACTTCTGACCGAGTTAATTAATCAATCGGTTAATGAGATTACGCAAAAGGTTGATAAATATAATCCTGAGAAATAATGAAAAGATACATTATCATCATAATTGCAATTTTTCTTACTTCTTGTGCTGCGAAAAAACAAGCAGCTGAACTTGAAGCATTGCCTGGTTGGGTAAAACAAAAGCCAATTATTCCAGGTTATTACGTTGGTGTTGCTTCAGTAAAAAAGATTGGAACATCCGCACAATATATAGCTAAAGCAAGACAGGAGGCCTTAACAGATTTAGCTGAGAGTGTTTCATCCAATGTGAGTTCTACTTCAGTTTTACGCAGTATTGAAACGGAATACGGTTTTTCAGAATCGTACAATCAGAAAATACAAATAAGCACGGATGATTACCTGGAAGGCTTTGATCCTGTTGAGTCATATGAAAATGAAAGTTCTTATTGGGTTTATTATAAGATTGATAAGAGTACCTATCATGAAATGAAAGAAAAGAAAAAACAGGAAGCTGTTGCAACAGCCCTGGCCAAATACCAATCGGGACTTCAGGAACAAAAATTAAATAAACCCAAAGAAGCTATTGCTTTTTATTTGCAAGGATTGCAAGCTATTAAACGCTATTTAAGCGAAGAAACTCCTACTGAATACAAAGGAAATAAAGTAGATATAGGAAATGAACTGTATTCATCTGCGAGTGACATACTTAATTCATTGGCTATAGAATCATCAATCAATAACATATCCGTAAAACGAGGTGAACGCTATAGTAGCAATCTTGAGTTCTTAGTAACTTATAAAAACGAACCAGTACAAGGAATTCCAGTAGAATTCTCTTATACAGGAGGCTATTTAAAGAAAGACAGACAAAATTCTGATGCGAATGGTATGGTTCAACTTGAACCTGAAGTACTCTATTCAAGAAATGGGAAAGAACAAATAACAGCAGCTATTAATCTGAAAGATTTGGCCCAAAAAGCTGTAGATGATTTATTTATTAGAGGATTAATCTTAAAACGCAATATGAAACCTGCCATTGTGCAAGTGGTCATTGAAGCTCCCACTTTAGCCATTACAATTACTGAGAATAGTTGTGCAGGTGCAGATTGCGATGTTATTCAAGATATATTTAACCAAAATGCCAAACAGTATGTATATGATTTAAGACCTGTTAAATCAGCTGATTTTGTTTTTGAGTTATCCTATTCTTATAAGCGTGGCGAAAGTGCTGGTGGACTTATATCATCCTATATTTCGGGAAAGTTGACCATCAAAGATCGTTCTGGAAATATTGTATGGACCAAACAGACTGAAAGTATAAAGGGAGTTGGCAGTAACTTAAATGAAGCCCAAAACAAAGCATTTGACGAATTCAGAACAGCACTAAACCGAAAGTATTTTAAACAAGGAATTGACAATATAAAGTAAAAGATAAGCAATAAATGTAAAGGGGGTGATTCTTGATGATTCACCCCTTATATTTTATTGATTTAGATAGATTTTAAGTCTTTCTTTTATGAAATAATTCCACCCACCCTCACAACTTTCTCTTCTAAATTCTGGTATTTCTTCAGGAAAAGTTTCTAATCCTTCATTGGTAAGTTTTAAAATGGTTTGATTCCCTTGTTCTTGCAACTCAAAAATCACCTTACCTTCTCCCTCATATTCCTTATATCTCCATTTATATACTATTTTCTTTTGTGGAACTATCTCTGTTATTTCCCATAAATGTGTAAAAGTCCTTTCTCCCGACTGCACAGGAAATTCTGTGTAAAATCCAAGCTCAGGTTTAAAGTCCGGAATATTTCCAAAAAACCATTGTTTCATTTGGTTCAATTCTGTTATAGCATTCCACACTTTTATCACAGACAAATTGAATGCTTGCTCAACAATAATAGGATTGGTTTTCATAAGTATTTAAATGATGTACTATCTTGATTTTAATTAGGAATTTTAAATTGAGTTTTGGAAACTTTTGTTTTATTCTTTTTGTTTAGCGCTTAGCTCATCAATTTCCAGTTTAAGAATAGT
>PKTC01000453.1 GCA_002869305.1 Marinilabiliales bacterium | reverse complement strand
AAAATTGATATAGAACTACTTTACACAGCAATTAATTCAAGCAAAGAAACTATTAACAATGCTTTTAAAAATCAGGATAATGAATAATAATAAATATTTTAGCCTCAAAAGATTCTCCCGACTCTTAAAGAAAGAGGCTCACATAAATATTAAACGCGATTTATTAATCATCGTAGCCATGTATAGTTTATATACTATTGTAATGGCCCTTGTGTTTGAATTTGGCGAAGGCGATTATAGTAAAGAAGTCATTGAAAATCTTCATTTTGTCACCTTTACTGTTATGTTCTTTACTGCTGGATATTTTATAACAAGCTTTTCGTTTATTGAACTTAGAGATAAGATGAAATCGCATTTCTACTTATTAACCCCAGGCTCTAATTTCGAGAAATTTACAGTGAATTTATTCATTTCCTTCATAGCTTATATACTCTTCATGATTATAAGCTACTACCTATATTCTCAAACGTTTAACTGGCTTGTTTTCAAAATTTACAATATTCAGTTTAGTCCACTAGACTTGCTGAGCGATGAATTTGGAATCGTAATTAACATTTTTATTATTGCACATAGCATTTTCTTATTGGGTTCTTTAAGTTTTAAAAAATTTCCAATACTTTTTACGCCAATTGCCTGTGTGGTAATAATTATAATTCTGTCATTTTATAATGAACTTGTTGAAAAAATTGTTTTTGCTGGAATGGATATAAATGATAAAATATCTGATCTTGATTTCAATAATTTCTTCGCCAGATATAAACTATTTGCAAAGGCAATATCCTTTTATGTGTTTCCAATAATTCTTTGGTTTACAGCATATATTAAACTTAATGAAAAGGAATATTAAAATGGAATTCAACGATAATAAAGCAATATATCTTCAAATTTCGGATTTATTCTTTGATGAAATCCTTATGAAGAAATGGAATGATGGCGACAGAATTCCTTCGGTTAGAGAATTAGCAATTAATATAGAAGTAAATCCCAATACAGTTATGAGAACATTTAGTTATTTGCAAGAAAAAGGTATCATATTTAATAAAAGAGGAATTGGATACTTTCTTGCCGACGATGCTTACAAAATAACTCTCAAATTGCGAAAAGAAGAGTTTATTAAAGAAGAGCTCCCTCAAATCTTTAAAACCATTCGTTTATTAAATTTAGACTTTAGTGATTTAGAACAGCTGTACTTAGAATACAAAAAAAACAAATAATTGAAATTAAATCTCATGAAAAAAAGCAATATAATTCTATTCTTCCTGTTAATATTTGCATTGGTTGCAATTGTGGCTATTCAGGTAAAAGTAAAATCAAGTATCGAAAACATTGAAAAATTCGAACAAACCATCGGTTATTTTAACAAATTAGAAATACAAACTGGCTGGATAGTTGAATTAAACACTGATAGCTTATCGAGCATAAGTCTTAATAATGACAGTTTATTAAATTTAATTCACCAATCGGGCGACAAATTAATTTTGAAAGAATATAAACACAAATCTAATCGCAGAAACATTGTAAAGCTGAATAATTTTAACACTCAAGAAATTAGCATTCAAGGAAATTCAAGTTTAGAGTATTATACTAAATAATCAAAGGATTCCTTGAAATTATTCTTAAAGGAGCATTCTGATATAATGGTATATAACAATAAAAAAGAATACAAAGAAGCTGAAAATGATAAAAAAGATAGCAAAGAAGCCGAAAAAGAAATAATAAATACGATAGCAAACCTTCACTTTAAAAGTTATGGTAAATCAAGCTTAAATATTTATACCCATGTGGATGCCTTAGATGGTATTATGAAAGATACAAGTTCATTATTACTAAGGAGTAAGGTTACAATCAAAAATTTGGAAAAATCAGAAGATGCTAGAATAAGGTATTGGTAATTTTAAATAATGTGTAACGAATAACAAAATAAAGCGTCATAACTTTAAGTTATGAAAACGCGATAACATAGGAAAAATAGACACCGGCATAGAATGAACATAAAAGTACAAAACCTCGACAAAGTATATAAAAACGGTAAAAGAGCCCTATCCGACATAAATCTCCAAATTGAAAACGGAATGTTTGGATTGTTAGGTCCAAATGGTGCCGGAAAGTCGAGCTTAATGCGAATACTTGTTACCTTAATGAAACCAACACTAGGAGTAGTAAACGTAAATGGTTTTGATCTACTAAAAGATCGTGCACAAATACGTAAAATGTTAGGCTACCTGCCTCAGGATTTTAGATTCTTTACCAAATTAAAAACCTGGGAGTTTCTTAATTATGCAGCCGGTTTATCAGGCATAAGTAGCAAAAAAGAGCGATCTGAAAAAGTAGATGAATGGTTAGACAAAGTTGGACTTTTTGATGTCCGCGAACGAAATGCAAACAAGCTTTCGGGAGGTATGAAACGTCGACTTGGAATTGCACAAGCTCTCATTGGCGATCCGCAAATTATCGTTGTAGATGAGCCTACAACAGGTCTGGATCCAGAAGAAAGAATCAGATTCCGAAATATACTTTCAGAACTAAGTCAAAAAGATGTTATTATTATTTTATCAACCCATATTGTTGGCGATATATCGAGTATATGTAAAGATTTAGCACTATTAAACAAAGGCAGAGTGGGTTTTAAAGGATCGCCCGAAGAATTAATTAACAAAACAAAAGGTCACGTTTGGCAGGTTACAACTTCAGGATTTGAGTATGAAATGCTTAAGGAAAAATACGCCATTATCTCTACTATCCCATCCGAGGAAGGATGGGAAGTGCAATTAGTTGGCGACACGTTAAACGTAAAGAACGCCATTGAAATTGAGCCTAACCTCGAACATGCCTATGTCTATTTCATGGAGTATTTAACCGATCAAAACAGTTTTTAATTATGAGTTCAATTCAAACAATAAAAATTGTTGCCCACTTCGAAATGAAAACGCTTTTGCGAAGTTGGTTTTTTAGAATCTTCGCAGGACTCTATATTGTTGGTTTAGGCATTTTTAATGTAGCCGTTTTTGTCGAATCAAGTGGTGCGCCATGGTTATATAGGGCACTCCCAGCTGCAATACCTTATGCCAATCTTATTATTTTAAACTTAGGACAAGCTATTGTTGCTGTTTTTCTTGCCTCAGAATTTTTAAAACAGGACAGAAAAAATGATACCGTAGAAGTTATTTATGCAAGGTCCATGACAAACGGTCAATATATTCTAGGTAAAGCATTAGGTATACTATCTGTTTTCATCATTTTAAATCTTATTCTATTGATCATGGGAATGGGGTTTTCTTTTCTGAGTGCTGATTCTGCAAAAGGCATTGGGGAATTTTTCCTATATCCTCTGCTGATAAGCATTCCAACCTTAGTCTTCATTTTGGGCTTGTCGTTTTTTCTAATGACATTACTCAGAAATCAAGCCATCACGTTTATTATCTTGTTAGGATATATTGCATTAACCATATTCTATTTAAATGATAAGTATTATTTTTTATTTGATTACATAGCATACAAGATCCCAATGATGAATTCTATGATTGCCGGTTTTGGAGATCTGTACGAAATAATCATTCATCGAGGCATTTATTTTTTTATAGGAATAGGACTCATCTTTTTTACTGTATTTAAACTAAACAGACTTCCTCAATCCAAATCATTTAAGTTTTTACCATTATCTATGGCTTTTATTTTTATTTCGTTGGGGGCTTATTTAGGTTATGTATATGTAAATCTAAAAAAGGATGTTATTGTACAAAAAGAGCAATTTATTGAGCTCAATAACAAATATTCATACCAAGCCATTGTACATGTCGATAAATGTATGATCGATCTTGAACACAACAAAAATGAAATTATTGTACATTCAGAAATGGTTGTTTCTAATAACAATAAAGAGTCTCTTGATACACTTTTATTTAGCCTAAATCCTGAACTTAAAATAAGTTCAATAGAAATTAATTCTAACCCGGTTGAATTTATTCGAGAACAACATATTATCAGAGTACCTCTTACTCAAGGACTCGATCCGGGGATACAGACAAGTGTCTACATAAATTATCAAGGTGGTATTAACGAAAGCATAAGTCTTTTGGATCAGAATCTGACAGATTATGAAGATAATTTT
>PKTC01000306.1 GCA_002869305.1 Marinilabiliales bacterium | reverse complement strand
TATAAGTTTTCACGCTAATGCTGGCTGGGTAATTACTCAGCAGAGTTATGATTCTGATGAAGGTGTTTCAACCGCTTTAATAGAAACAATTTATCTACAGGATAATATTATGAAAGTGGTTCAGCCTGAAATGGTGACAATGTTTAATTTAAACAACCAAACGATCACAATTATTAGTCCTGTAAAAAAAGTTTATTGGACAGGTCAGGTAGCAGATTATAAAAAGGAGATTAAAGATGCCATGCAAGAGGCAATGGAAGAACAACTTAAAAATGCTCGCGAAGAACAAAAAGAAATGATTCGTAAGATGTATAAGGGAATGATGGAAAGCATTGATAATCCATCGAAGTTTGCAGGCGAGGAACCAGAAGATTATGATCTTCAAATTGAAAAAACGGGAGATAAAGAAAGAATTGCAGGAAGAATGGCACATAAATATTCTATTTCTGTTAATGGAGCGATAAAAGAAGAAGCCTGGCTTTCTGAATCTGACAGACCACACGAAGAATTCGATATTGGGAAATTTTATGATGTTTTTGGCGATTTTACAAGTCAGGCCAGCACAAGTGCCTTTTATCAAAACCATGAGAATTATATAGAGTTTGCAAAAAAAGGATTTCCATTAAAGTCAATTAATTATTATGGAGGTTATGAATCTATTAGCGAAGTAACCAATCTCGAAAAAGAGAACATGGATGCTTCAGAATTTAATCCCCCTGCCGATTTTAAAAAAGTTAGCTTGGTTGAAATTGGATTAGAAGAGCAAGAATAATTGGAACATGTAATTCAAATTACAGGAATTAGTGGGTGTTGTTTAGGAATATTATATTTCCTGATAAGGTTTTTCTTTTTTGGATTTACTAAATCATTTGAATCAGAACTTGAAAAAGTAACAAAGCTTAAATATCTTTTATTGATTTCTAAAGGCGAAAAAGAGAATGATATTGAAAAGTTCATTAGAGTACTTTCAAATTTACTATTAAGAGGTGTTTACTTATCTATGATTTTAGCAATAATACTCATGTTTATATTTACTCTAAAGAAAACCTTGATATAAAACTTACCATTTCATGAAGCAACTACATGATCTGAATCCAGAAAGGGATTACTTTGCAGAAGCTTTATTTAAATCTGTTGGCGCTTATTTCTACTGGTTAGTAAAAGGAAGGAAAACTTCTATAAAAGAGGAATNTAAAAGAGGAATTCTTTAGTGTGTTAGACAGTCAAAATCGACCGCGCCATGCGCTGGGATAAGGGAGGAAGGATTATTTTGACTAGATTTTTCTTTGATTCGTTTCTTTTCATCGATGGAAAAGAAATGAATAGTAAATATATTGAATTTGCAAATTTCAAATATTTGTCTTTATCTTTGTTGCATCATTTCAAACATCCTTTCCAAAGGGCGTTTGATTTATAAAGAAGAGGGGAGAGATTAGGCTCTGTGAACCTCTGGCAACCAGCTCAAATAGAGTGATGGTGCCAATACCTAACCCAAGACCTGTCCCGATAGCTATCTGGAAGGTGGGAAATTATAAACTAAACGCAAAAAATCATGAAAAGAGAATTTTTTTGTAAAAGTTGTTCCGTATTGGGTTTTGTTATTACCAGTCATTTTTGGTTTAACAATTTTACAATGCCATTATTGCCTATGTGCATGCGCTAGCCGGAGAGTTGATTAATGTCTTTCCGAAACTAGCACAATCTTAAATCAAGCTTTTCATATTTCGACAGGCTCAATATGATAGCTTATTGATTAAAAGTTAATGTCACACTGAGCTTGTCGAAGTGTGATAGCACATAAAATGGCAAAAAATGAAAAATCTAAAATACGAAACATTACAAATTCATGCAGGACAAGAACCAGATCCTGCAACAGGGGCAAGAGCAGTCCCTATTTATCAAACAACATCTTATAGCTTTAAGGATTCAGAGCATGGAGCAAATCTTTTTGCACTGAAAGAATTCGGGAATATTTACACTCGAATAATGAATCCAACTTCCGATGTATTAGAAAAAAGAATAGCAGAACTAGAGGGAGGGAAAGCTGCTTTAGTTGTTGCTTCGGGTCATGCGGCGCAATTTATTGCCTTAAATAATATTTTAAAGCCAGGTGATAATTTTGTTTCATCGCCATATTTGTATGGAGGTTCACATAATCAGTTCAAAGTATCATTCAAGAATCTTGGAATTAATGTTCGATTTGCCAAGACTGATAAGGTTGAAGATATAGAACCATTAATTGATGAAAATACTAAGGCGATATATTTGGAAACAATTGGAAATCCAGGTTTTTCTGTTCCTGATTTTAACTCTATTGCTAAGTTGGCAAAGCAGTATGATATTCCGTTTATTGTTGATAATACNATAATACTTTTGGAGCATGCGGTTACTTATGCAAGCCTATTGATTATGGTGCTGATGTAGTTGTTGAGTCGGCAACCAAGTGGATTGGAGGTCACGGAACTACTATGGGAGGTGTTATAGTAGATGCCGGAAAATACAATTGGGGAAATGGGAAGTTTTCTCAGTTTTCTGATCCTTCCGAAGGATATCATGGATTGATATATTCTGAAACTTTTGGTGATTTGGCTTTTATTATTAGAGCCAGAGTGGAGGGCTTAAGAGACTTTGGACCTGCTATTAGTCCATTTAATTCATTTCTCTTATTGCAAGGCTTAGAAACACTTTCTTTACGAGTTCAAAAGCATGTTGATAATGCATTGCTTTTAGCCGACTGGTTGAGTAAGAATCCAGATGTGGGAAAAGTGAGTTATCCGGGATTAACAAATGATTCGAATCACAAAAATGCATCAAAATATCTAAAACATGGATATGGGGGAGTTTTATCTTTTGAAATTAAAGGTGGACTTGAAAGTGCAAAAGCTTTCGTTGATAATTTAAAATTAGTTAGTCATTTGGCTAATATTGGCGATGCTAAAACTCTAATTATTTTGCCTGCGGCTACTACGCATCAGCAATTAACCCAAGACGAGCAATTAAAAGCCGGAGTAACTCCCGGCTTATTGCGCGTTTCTGTGGGATTAGAGCATATCGATGATATTATTGCAGATTTTGAACATGCATTCGGAGCAATCAGTAAAAGAAAAACAACTAATTATAAATATGAGTTGCCATTAGCAACTTAAAATGCAAGTTGGATGCCGGATCAGCGATAGAGTTTGTACGGAGTTAATTATCCTCTAAATAATTAAAAAACACTATGAAATTTCGGTATCCGCTTAATAAACACTATTATGATGGAGCATCAATATAATCATAAAGGAGAATTCAAACTTGAAAATGGACAATCCTTGTACAATATTCAAATTACATATCATTCATATGGAACATTGAAGGAGGCAAAAGATAATGTGATTTGGGTTTGTCATGCTTTAACTGCTAATTCTGATGTTGCTGACTGGTGGCCCAATATGGTTGGTGATGGATTATTGTTCGACACTTCTAAGTATTTTATTATTTGTGCTAATTTTTTAGGCTCCTGTTATGGTACAACCGGGCCATTATCAATTAATCCAGAAACAAATCAACCATATTATCATAATTTTCCATTAATAACCATTCGAGATATGGTTAATGCTCATGAGTTGCTTCGGGAACATTTGGGTATATCAAAAATTTTTATGATTACGGGTGGATCTATTGGGAGCTTTCAGGCATTAGAATGGAGTATTATGAATCCTTCTTTGATTGAGAATTTGGTTTTTATTGTTAGTGGAGCATTTGCTTCTCCTTGGAATATAGCACTAAACGAATCGCAACGATTAGCATTAAACGCTGATGAATCGTTTAAAAATAATAAGCAGACTTCTGCATTAAACGGATTAAAAGCAGCACGTTCAATTGCATTATTGAGTTATCGTAACGCTGCTACGTATAATAAAACACAGCAGGATATTGAAACAGAGAAATTGAGCGATTTCAAAGTAATTTCATATCAGCAATATCAGGGGGATAAATTAGTAAAAAGATTTAACGCTTATTCATATTACTCCATAACAAAATCTTTCGATACGCATAATGTGGGTCGAGGAAGAGGAGGAATCGAAATAGCCTTGTCGCGAATTAAAGCAAGATCTTTACTTATTGCAATATCTTCAGATATTTTGTTCTTCCCTAATGAGATAAGGGACATGCAAGAAAATATTCCAAATTCGCAATTCATTGAGATTGACTCACTTTATGGTCATGATGGTTTTCTAATAGAAACGGAACAATTAACCAAAATCATACAAGATTTTATAAATGAATAAAAAATGAATCAAAAAATAAATATTGGACTTTTTGGCTACGGAGTTGTAGGAGAAAGTCTTCACCATGTACTTAAGCATAGCAAAACAGTTGATGCAGGTGTCAGAAAAATTTGTGTTAAACAAAAGGATAAAAAAAGATCTTTAGAACAAAACGAGTTTACATTCAATAAAGACGATATTATTAATGATCAGAATATTAATCTGGTGGTTGAACTAATCGATGATGCAGATGAAGCATATGATATTGTAAAACGATGTTTGCAAAATAAAAAAAGTGTCGTTTCCGGAAACAAAAAAATGTTAGCACATCATTTGGATGAGTTAATAGATCTGCAGGAGAAAACAGATACTGCATTGCTATACGATGCATCGGCCTGTGGAAGCATTCCAATTATTCGAAATATTGAGGAATATTACGACAATGATTTGTTAAAATCTGTTACGGGCATTTTGAATGGATCATCCAATTATATTCTTTCAAAGATCTTTAACGAAGGTTTAGATTATGATACTGCGCTAAAACAAGCTCAGGAACTGGGTTTTGCCGAAAGTAATCCTGGTTTAGATGTTGATGGCTTCGATTCATTATATAAACTGATAATTATTGCTACACACGCTTTAGGGACTTTTGTAAAACCTAATGAGGTTCTAAATTATGGAATCTCAAATATTAAAGAATATGATATTCAGTTTGCACGTGAAAAGAATTTCAAAATAAAATTAGTAGCTCAACTTATTAAATTAAATGATGAATCATTCACTATGTTTGTAATTCCACGTTTGGTTCGTCCGGATAAATATATTTATAATGTTGAGGATGAATATAATGGCGTTGTTATTCAGGGAGAATTTTACGATAAACAATTCATGTTTGGAAAAGGTGCGGGGGGATATCCGACTGGATCAGCAGTGTTGTCAGATATTACAGCCCGATCACATAACTATAAGTATGAATATAAGAAACAGAAGTACTTTAAAAAGCTAGAGTACAGAACAGATCACGAAATAGAGATTTATTTAAGATATAACAGTATGGTAGATTTCAGTTATTTCGAGTTTGAAACTATCTTGGAAAAATATTCTGGTATTGGTAACAGTTATATTATTGGAAAAATAAAACTTGCAAACCTTTTAAAGCTAAAAGCTGTTCTAACTAAACTGGATGTCTTTTTAGCTTATATCAGAAATTAATTTGACTTTGATATAAGGTATTTCGTAAATTTATATAACATTCAATAGCATTGCGGCTCAATTAAAATTTTGCCGGAAGTTTAAAACAAAAAGAATGAATCTACTGGAAAAAATAAAAGCAGAATTAAAGGAAAGAATTTTTGTTCTGGATGGAGCAATGGGAACGATGATTCAATCATATAAACTTGACGAGGAAGCGTATCGTGGAGAAAGGTTTAAAAACATTGAAAAACCGATAAAAGGAAATCATGATATTCTTTCCATCACGCAACCAAAAATAATTGAAGAAATTCATGAATGCTATCTGGAAGCAGGTGCTGATTTAATAGAAACAAATACATTTAATGCCAATGCAATTTCTTTGTCAGATTATAATATGCAGGATTTAGCATATGAATTGAATGTAGAATCTGCAAAAATAGCAAAGATAGCCGCCGAAAAATGGTCTGCAAAAACAACTAAACAGAGATATGTAGTGGGTTCAATGGGGCCTACTAACAGAACAGCTTCTATATCTCCGGATGTAAATCGGCCTGGATTTCGAAATGTTACATTTGATGAATTAAAACAAGCTTATTCTACACAAGCTAAGGCATTACTTGAAGGTGGAGCTGACATATTAATGGTTGAAACCATATTTGATACTTTAAATGCAAAAGCGGCATTATTTGCCATTAATGAAATTGCTGAGAGCACGGAGATGGTTATTCCTGTTATGGTTTCTGGAACTGTTGATAATAGTGGCCGGTTATTGTCAGGTCAGGTTATAGAGGCATTTTACCAATCCGTTTCGCATATCGAATTACTGAGCATTGGTCTGAATTGTGCTTTTGGTGCAAAAAAACTAAGGCCATTTATTGAAGATTTATCAGCAATTTCCAAATTTAATGTAAGTGTTCATCCTAATGCTGGTTTACCAGACTTATTTGGTAAATACCATCAGTCTGCTAAGGAAATGGCAACTTTATTGGAAGACTTCTTAGAAAACGGATATGTAAATATCATAGGTGGTTGTT
>PKTC01000159.1 GCA_002869305.1 Marinilabiliales bacterium | reverse complement strand
CATACCTCCTTTTGCATCTTTTATACTATGCATGATAATAAAAGCATCTTTGTCTATTTTCTCAATTTCTGTATTTAACCTTGCTATTTCTAACCTTGTTATTAAAGTATAAATAATTTCAGTGTTTTCTAAAGAATGCCCTCTTTTTCCAGAATAAATAGTACACCCTCTACCAAGTATTTCTATTATTGCCAATCTTATTTCTTCATTTCTTTTTGATATAATAGTTACGCCCACATACTCCTCTATTCCTGATACTACAAAATCAACTGTTTTAGACGCTGCTAAATATGTTAACATAGCATACAAAGCAATTTCCATTGAAAAAACGTATGCAGCAACCCCAAATATTAGAACATTAAATATTAAAATTATATCTCCTATTGTTAATGGCGTTTTACGACTAACAAAAACTGCAAGAACTTCCGTGCCATAAATTACCGAACCGCCTCGAATGGCCAATCCAATTCCAAGACCCAAAAAAAAGCCTCCAAATACGGCTATTAATAATTTATCTTCTGTTATAATTGGATATGGAATAAAATGAACTGCAGTCGCAAGCAATGTAATTGCCACAATGCTTTTCAATGCAAACTGTCGACCAATAGTTGAATACCCCATGATAATAAAAGGTAGATTCACAACAACGATTAAAAATGACAATGGTAAATTACTTAACTCCGCAATAATTAAAGAAATTCCCATAACGCCACCATCGATAAACATATTTGGCAATAAAAAACCCTTTAATCCAAAACCTGCAGATAATATTCCTAATACGATAAAAATAAAATCTTGTATACTATGACGTACTACAATTGATTTACTATTTGTCTTTTCAACTATCTGTTTAATTGATCCTATTTCCTTTAAAGATTCTGTTCTAATTTCTTGCAGATCTGTGCTCATATCATCAATTTTGTAGTTATTCAATTACATATAATACTCTTTTATACACTTAGATCATAAGCTATTACTAGGTCTTTTTAAATTTAATTGGTTTATCGGGTCCAGCAATTAAACTAGCAATAATTTTTGTTTTTGGGAATTGTTCTAAAATAATTTTAACAAATACTGTTATTGGTATAGAAAGAATTAAACCTGGAATTCCCCATAAATAACCCCAGAACATAAGCACTATTAAAATAGTAATTACATTAATGGAAAAAGATCTACCCATAAATATTGGTTCCAATATACTTCCCATAATGATCTGAATTGCTATTATTGTCAGTATAAAGAAGAGTAAAATTCCAGTTGGATCGAGCTCTACAAAAGCAAATAATGATAATGAAACAACTGCAATTACCGACCCAATCATTTGAATAAAATTAATTGCAAATGAGAATAAGCCCCAAAAAATTGGAAAACTTATATCAAAAAATAAACAAGCTAAACCAATTCCAACTCCTGTAAATAAACTAATTACGAATTTTACTTTTATAAAAGTTACAATATCTTTTTCGATTTTCATAAACGTTTTAATTGATGAATAATCCCTCGTAAAAATCGTTTTACTCAATAATTTTTGAAAGTTTATTGATTCCGAAAGTAGCAGAACTACAAAAAAAACGGTCATTAAAGTCATAGATAATGTATCCCTAATAAAATCAAATGTTGTTGCAAAGTTTTGAGATAAAAAGTTTTTTTGCAAATAATGAATTAGAACGTTTTTACCTTCAACTCTATCGAGTTGCAAAGTTTCTTCAATCTTTAAAATTGGAACAAGAAATTTCGCCTCTGCTTTTTCAAGAAAAACATCTTTATTAGTAATAATTTCTTTCATCGAAATTTGGATTAGTTCACTAAAACCAATGAATAAGCCTGCAATTATTATCACTACAATTAAAATGCTTATTTGCTTGGGGACTTTCATTCTTTTAAGCCACCTCATTAAGGGCAGAAATAGCAAAGCAATAAACATAGAAAGAATTAGTGGGACAAAAATGAATGATAATATCTTTAAAAGATAAAAGATAACCGGGATTACAATTATCATTAAAAGCTTGTTCGTAGTTTTTAAGTCATCCATAACAACATCAAATTAATTCATATATAGGCGAAGAATGTATAAATTGTATATCCAACACAATTAATAATCAAGATACAAAGATTATAAATACAAACAGGATCTTACCTTAATTTATACCTATAAATTAATCATTATAAAATTATAGATTATCGCTATTCGTTCAAAAACCCACCAGTTAATCTTGTTAAGGTTGAATTGGAATAAATAAGATTGTATACGGATCGTAATTGATTTAACGCTGTGTTTAAGTAGTTCAATTGAATGTCGCGATAGTTAAAAGAATTAATGGCTCCAGATTCGAACTTTTCTTTTGCTATCTGAAGGTTCATCTCTGCTGCTTCCAAGCTTTCATTTGCCACATTGAACAACTCTATTCTTAAGTTATACATTTCGAACTCGTTGTAAAGCTGATTCGACAAACTATGCTTCATTTGTTCTGTTTCTATCGTGCCAATTTCTTCATTTATTTTTGCAATATTTACGGCTCTCCTTCTACTTCCTGCTGCATAAATATCATACGATAAAGTTAAGCTCCCATTTGGAGTTAAGGTTTCAACCGGATTTGCACTTGTTGGAATTTCAGGATCGTACCAAGAATAAGCATTCCCAATACCAGCATTCAAACTCAAGCGCGGATATAAACTACTTTGCTGTAGCTTAATTTCTTCTTGTTGCAACATTAAATTGATATACTGATTTTGTAATGTTTGATTGCTAGCCATCATTTTATCCATTAAATCGCCCAAAATAAACTCCTTGGTTTCTCCTTCAAATTTTTCTGTAAATTCCCATTCCTGAGCTAACTGTTCTCCCATTAAAAAATTTAAATTACGAACAGCATTTCGGACAACAACTTCTTGATTCAAATAGGATGCCTTATCTTCCAGATAAATGTTTTTAGCCAATAAAACATTATATGTAACCGAACCTCCAATTTCGTATTTCGTTTGCTCGTAATCGTATCGATCCTTTGATAAAAGCATTAGCTTATTTAGTACTTCTAGTTGTTGTTTTTGTAGCAAAATATTATAATAGGCAAGAATAACATCCTGAATTGCATTTTCTATTACAACCCCCGATCGACCTTTCGAAAGTTCTTCTAACTTGTCCAATTTCTCTTTGGTTATTTGAACCCTAAAACCATTAAACAAAGTCCAATTCAAACTCAAACTTCCAGAAACCATTGTAGTTATATTTTCGCCAACCATCTCGTTACGATAACTTGGCGAAGCTGTAAATCCAATAGTAGGATATCTACCTGCTGCTTCCCATGAATTAGTAATCTCTGCGATTATTATATCTTTCTTCGAAACAACTATTCCATAGTTATTATCCAAAGTTTTCTCTAAAGCCTCAGATAGCGATAAGGTTTTTTCTTGTGCTAGAGCTATGCTTGCGCACAGCAAAACAAATGTAAAAACGAACAATTTTCTTAATAATTTAAAGCTCTTTATCATAACTATTCTTGTATTTCTTTTTTAGATTCTTTTGCTATCTGTTCATATTTCATTCTGCGGTTTCTCAGTTCAATAGCTACTTCAACCTCTTCCCTTTCTGGTTTAACTCCGGTCCATAAATATCTTAGAAATACTCTAAAATCATTCAATAACATAATAAGTATTGGGAAGAATATTAGAATAAAGACCGTTCCAATTGCTACTCCATATGCTAAACTAATTGCCATAGGAATTAAAAACTGTGCTTGTATACTTTTCTCTAATATAATAGGAAACAATCCAACCGATGTAGTGACAGTTGTAAGGATGATTGGCCTCAGTCTCAGCTTTCCTGCTTCTACAATGGCTTCATGTACTTTTCTACCTTCCAATAAATTTCCGTCATATTTCGATAGGAACACAATTGCATCGTTAATAATTACACCTGTTAATGCAACCATTCCCCATAAACTCATTAATGAAACTGGTTTTCCATGTATTCCATGTCCCCAAAAAACTCCAAGTAATGAAAGTGGAATCATTGCTAAAATAATAAGCGTTTGATTAAAACTCTTGAAGTGGATAATCATTATAAAAATGATAATCAAAAACGCAATCAGAAAATATGGAACAATTTTAGAAACTGCTTCATTT
>PKTC01000178.1 GCA_002869305.1 Marinilabiliales bacterium | reverse complement strand
GGTAAAAAGATTCGCGATAATGAGCTGAAAAGGATACCATATCTTCTAATTGTTGGTGAGAAAGAGTCTGAAAGTGAGACAGTTTCGGTTAGAATACAAGGTGATGGAGACAAAGGAAGTATGAAACTCGACGAATTTGCAGACCTGATTAAGAAAGAAGTAAAAGCTCAAACTGAAGCTTATAAAATAAATTAATTATTAACTAAATAGGAGGACATAGTCATAGCGGGACCAAGACATCGTAAGCCATTTAAAAAAGAAGAGCCAGCACATAATATTAATAATAGAATTCGTGCCAGAGCTGTTCGTCTTGTTGGTGATAACATTGAAAAACCGGACATTTATTCCATTCAGGATGCTTTAAAACTAGCTGATGAACTAGAATTAGATTTGGTAGAAATATCACCAAATGCCGATCCACCGGTATGTAAAATAATTGATTATCAAAAATTTCTTTATCAGCAAAAAAAGAAACAAAAAGAGCTAAAGGCGAAAACACAAAAGGTTGTTTTAAAAGAGATAAGATTCGGTCCACAAACCGATGAGCATGATTATCAGTTTAAATTAAAGCACGCCATTAAATTTTTGGAGGATGGTGCTAAAGTGAAAGCATTTGTGTTTTTTAAAGGACGTTCGATTTTATTTAAAGAGCAAGGAGAAATTCTTTTATTGAGATTAGCTCAGGAATTAGAAGAATATGGTAAAATAGAACAGTTACCAAAGCTAGAAGGAAAAAGAATGATTATGTTCATTTCTCCAAAAGCAGCTAAGAAGAAGTAGTAAATTTTAATTTAAATATTTTAGTAAAATGCCAAAGATGAAGACTATAGCTGGAGCTAAAAAAAGATTTAGCATTACCGGCTCAGGGAAGATTAAAAGAAAACATGCTTTTAAAAGTCACATTTTAACCAAAAAGACCACGAAGCAAAAAAGAAATTTAACTGCAACGGGTCAGGTTCATAAAGCTGACGAAAACAACATTAAGAAATGTTTAGCAATGAAGTAATCTTTTAATTGTATTTATTATTAAGTAGTATTTAACCAGGATGAATTAGCCGAAATAAGTGTTGAAAAGTTGTCGACCGCTAATCGTTCACAAAACAAAAAATTATGCCAAGATCGGTAAACTCAGTAGCTTCAAGAGCTCGAAGAAAGAAAATTTTAAAACATACCAAAGGTTATTTTGGTAGAAGAAGTAATGTTTGGACTGTTGCTAAAAATGCATTTGAAAAAGGTTTAACATATGCATATAGAGACAGAAAAACTAAGAAAAGAAACTTCAGAGGACTATGGATTCAAAGAATCAATGCTGGAGTAAGAGAACACGGAATGTCATATTCTGATTTTATGGGCAAACTTAATAAAAAGGGTATTGCTCTTAACAGAAAAGTTTTAGCTGATTTAGCAATGAACCATCCTAAAGCTTTTGCTGAGATTGTAAAAACAGTGAAGAAATAATTTATTTCAAAGAATATATCAAAGAGGGAAGCTAAAATGCTTCCCTTTTTTTATATTTACACCCCTAATAAGCTAATTAACATTTTTTAAGAATAATTTTAATAGCTTATTTAAGGAATTAGATATCTTGCATACTAACAAAGTGATTATGAATATAGCAATAGTAGGATATGGTAAAATGGGTAAAGAAATCGAGAGAATTGCTCAAGATAGGGGGCACCATATTGTCTTGAAAATAGATGAAAACAATGTTAACTCTGTTATTTCTGAAAATCTGAAGAATGTAGATGTTGCCATCGAGTTTTCTGTACCTCAAAGTGCTTTTACTAATATATCTTTGATGCTTGATCACAAAGTACCTGTTGTGAGTGGAACAACAGGATGGGTAGATAAGCTAGATCTTATAATTGAAAGATGTAAAAATGATAAAGGAACATTTTTTTATGCATCAAATTATAGCATTGGCGTAAATCTTTTCTTCAATTTAAATAAGAAGCTTGCACGGTTAATGAATCACTTTCCTGATTATGAAATAAGTATTGAGGAAACACACCATTCTCAAAAGATTGATGCTCCAAGTGGAACGGCAATAACATTGGCAAATGATTTAATTCAAGCTATCGATCACAAAGAAGAATGGAAGAAAGAAAAGGCTGAATCAGAGGAATCAATTGTTATAAAATCTTACAGAGAAGGAACTGTTCCTGGAAATCATAAGGTTATTTATGAATCATCTTTTGATAAAATCACAATAGAGCATGATGCAAAAAGTCGTAAAGGTTTTGCCATAGGTGCAGTTTTAGCAGCCGAATTCATTAAGGATAAAAAAGGATATTTTACTATGAACGAATTATTAAAAATATAAATACAACCTAAAATACAATGACACTAAAGGAAATAATTAAAAACAAGTACTTTAAATTTGGATTAGCATTAACTATCTATATTCTATGGGTAGTTTGGATTAAAAATTTTTGGTTCTTTTTGGGTATTCCAATCATTATTGATTTACACCTTACCAAATTTGTTAACTGGACTTTCTGGAAAAAGCCTGATGAGCCAAAAAAGAATGCTATAGTTGAGTGGGTAGATGCCTTGATATTTGCAGTAATTGCTGCAACCTTAATTCGTATGTTTTTGATTGAGGCATATACAATCCCTACTTCTTCGATGGAAAAAACTTTATTGGTTGGTGATTATTTATTTGTTAGCAAGGTTAGCTATGGTCCAAAATTACCAAATACACCAATCTCATTTCCATTCGCTCATCATACTTTACCTTTAACCAAGAATAAAAAATCTTATGTTGAATGGATTAAAAGACCATACAAAAGAATTGCAGGCTTTGGTGAAGTGAAACGAAATGATATTGTAGTTTTTAATTTTCCTGCAGGAGATACCGTGGTGCTAGAAATGCAAGAGCAAGATTATTATGCTATTATGCGTAATTATGCAGATGAGTTAAAAAGACGAGATATTCAATACGGAAATCCAATTAAGTCTTTTGAAGTATATGAGGCAACTGCCAGAGACTATATCTGGGATCAGTTTAATATAACTGTGCGTCCTTTTGACAAGAGAGAAAACTATATTAAAAGATGTGTGGCAGTGCCGGGCGATAGTTTACGAATTATTCATGGACAGGTATACATAAATGGTGATGAACAACCACACTTCGAGGAAATGCAATATGATTATTATGTTAAAACCAATGGAAAACAAATTAATTCGAAATATTTTGAACGATTAGACATAGCTGTTGACGATAGAAGGTTTATCGCATCTAGTTCTTTATATGAATTGCCTTTAACAAGCGAAAATGTTGATAACCTAAAAAATTTTCCAGCAGTTTCTTCTGTTTCGAAATATGAAAATACCAATATCAATATAGCCAATATTTCAATATTTCCATTTAGTTCGGATTATCCATGGACTGAAGATAATTTTGGCCCACTTTATGTACCTCAAAAAGGTGTTACTGTTGATTTAAATAAGGTTAACCTGCCATTATATAAAAGAATTATTGAAACATACGAAGGAAACAAATTAGAAGTTAAGGGAGCTGACATCTACATTAATGGAGAAATTTCCACATCCTATACTTTTAAAATGGATTATTACTTTATGATGGGTGATAATCGACATAATTCAGCAGATTCAAGATACTGGGGTTTTGTTCCCGAAGATCATGTAGTTGGGAAAGCAGTTTTTATTTGGTTATCGTTAGATAAGGATAAATCCTTCTTAAGTAAAATTCGCTGGAATAGAATGTTCTCATTGATTCATTAACAAAAAATACAGTTATATTTGTGCCGGATATTAAAGTATCCGGCATTTTTTTAAGTATGAATAAAACAATTTTACTTTCTACGGCATATTTAGCTCCTATTCAATATTACTCCAAGTTAGTAAAGTATAAAAAGGTGTTCATAGAATTGCATGAAAATTTTCCAAAACAAACGTATCGGAACAGGTGCAAAATATATGCTGCGAATGGGGAACTATCTTTATCTATTCCTGTGAAAAAAAAGGATGTAAAAGTGAAAACAAAAGACATTCTAATAGATTATGATACAAACTGGAGAAAATTGCACTGGAAATCAATTGAGTCTGCTTATCGTTCATCGCCTTTTTTTGAATTTTATCAGATTATTAATTGCGAATTGTTCTGTTAATAATATCTCG
>PKTC01000344.1 GCA_002869305.1 Marinilabiliales bacterium | reverse complement strand
TAAACGACCCCAATCGAAAAACTAAAATGAAAATACTTGCCAGGCAGTTTGGAGTTTCAGAAATGCAGCTATATAGAATTAAATCAGGTGAAAATTGGAGTAGCGTTAAGCCTGATTAGTTTGTAATGTATTTCATTTTTCATAACTTGTTTCTTCAAATTTCTAAACCTAAATACTTTTTCACAATGAAGAAACTAATTGTTATTTTGTTTTTTGTATTAACAGGTATATATATCGTTAATGCACAAGGATTTCAACCTCCATCAGAAGGTAAAGCTGTAATTTACTTTGCACGTGTTACTATGTATGGAAAACCTACTTCGTTCGAATTTTTTCACCAGGACCAATACATTGGAATCTTTAAAGGTGGCGAATATATGCGTTATGAGTGTGATCCAGGAAATCAATTATTTTGGGCATCATCGGAAAATAAGGAATTTATAACTGCAGAATTAGAAGCTGGCAATACTTACGTCGTAATTGTCGATGTTATTATGGGAGCATGGAAGGCAAGAGTTGGTTTAACTCCTTTGGATATTAATGATACCGAAAACTGGGAAAGAGTAAAGAAACTTATCAGCAAAAAGGCTCCAACGGTAACTCCTGAAAAGAAAATAGAAAAGATGAATGAAAAACTAGCCACTTTTATTTCTGAAAAACTTGAAATGTATGAATCAACATGGAAAAATGAACATAACTATAAACATCTTTCAAAGGAAATGGCAATACCAGAAGAACAATTAAAATAATCTTATCAATTTTAAAGGCTCAAATGTAAATTTGAGCCTTTTGTTTTTTATTCCAAACCTATCGCTTACTTCTTAATGCATCTAACGTAATAAAAATCTTTCTTCTTTGCTTTCTCATTCATTTCAACTTCTCCTTTTGAATTAATCAGATAATAACCAGATTTATCATCTGTCGTAAAGAGGTATTTGGCAGAATATGTGTCCATTTTGCTTTCTTCGTCGTAAGTCATTTCACCACCAAGTAATAAATCAAAACCTGTTCCTCCAAAAGGGAATAAAATTTTTAGATTATTCGCAGCCTTATTAATTAGCAGATATTTCCATTCTTCGTAGGTAGGTATGCGCCATCCATCCGGACAACCATTGTTTAGAACTTCAATATTATACATGTGTCCAAACAAATCACAATCTGACTTTATGTTATTGCGACACATGCTATTCTCACCAAGATCATAGTTTAAGTTATCTGACATCCATACTTTATTTTCAATTTCTACAAATCCGTACTCCTGTTTATCCCTTTTATCAATAAAAGTACCGGTTTTAATGTCATTCATTTTTGTTATATAGTCTTTATCATCTAACAAACAACGAACTTTTCCTTTTTCATTGGTTTGTTTATCAACCCATTCTATTAGTCCTCGTTTACTACTCACAAATTCTCTAAGTTTTCTACTATCAGCTTTATCATTTTCATTTATCCAGTAAGTGTTATAGGTATAATAATTAATATCCATACAATAATCGTTACTCGACAGGTTGAAACCCCATATTCCATCTACACCCAATCGTTCATGAAGTATTTCATTTTCGTTTTTTGCTTCTATACCGGGTTTATATTCATCAAGTAAATTTTCCCATTCTTCACGAACTGGTAAACGCCAACCAGTCGGACATTGATCTTCAGCTTCTTTATATAAATAACTCCCTTTTATGTCATTTTTCATCCAGATAGCACCACCTAGATATTGCCAATATATTTTCTCGCCACTAAATGGATGATTAGTAACACCACCGGTGGTATTTAAATTTATTGAAGCTTCAATGCTAGCTTCAATTTCAGCAAGGTAAACAGAACTTTGAACACATCGCACATTTAATTCTTCCGATTTGTTTCTTAATTCTTTACTAATTTTATTTTCATCTAAACGAATAATTCTTGCAAAATACTTTTCTGAGTAACCAGTGTATAACATCTTGTTTTCGGTGCTTGTCCAAAAAGCCAAGGCCTTTTGATTAGGATATAGCGAAGCTTTGTATTTACATTCTTCTATAATAAATCCAGCATCATTTAACTTTGTTAAGTCAATTTCTCTTAAACCGTGCTCTTTCACTTTATCAGGCTTTACACCAAAGTTTAATTCAAGTTCCATCCATTCTTCATCACTTGGCAAATGCCAACCATCAGGACATTCATTACGAGCACCTGCATTATTATAGTAGGCACCACAATTGTCATTTGTTTTATTGGCCTTTAAATTTTCTGCCATCCATTTGGTTTTACCTATCCTAATCCAATTGTATAAATAACCATTTTTATCTTTTAAATTACCCATTTTAGTTTGATCCACTGCATAATATTCAGCTTTAATTTTAAACTGCATTTTATCTTTAAGATCTTTTAAATGATCTACCCACAGTACAATTTTCTTTCCATTTCCTGTGCGAATACTATCTCCAACATCGCCATATGCCATGTCTAGTTTAGTCCATTCTAAATTATTGCTCGTATAAAAAACACTTATCGAAAAAAAGTCCTCGGCTGATCCGGTAAGATCATAATGAAGGCTTAGTTCGCCACCTTTTTGTTGAGATTTTAGATTTTGTATTTTTTGTGCACTGGAAGCAAGCGTTGAAATACTGATTAGTAAAGTAAATAATAGTCTCATGTTATATTCGTTTTGATGATTAATAAGAATTATAAAGATATTACTTAGCAACAAAAGATGCAATCAGAAATGTTATTATTACTTTAATTTATAAATCGAAAATACTACCTTTGGTAACTATGACTTCTCAAAGAAAGTATATTATAAAATTTCTGAATCGTTTTAATGGTTTGTAGATTGCCATTTTATTTACTATCAATTTTCAATTAAATAATATTCTAACTTTCTTAATAAAATCAGAATGAAAAAAATTATAATACTAGGCGCTGGAATGGTCGGTAAAGCTATGGCTATTGATTTATCTACAGAATATAAAGTAAAATCTGTAGATATTGACCAGGAATCATTAAACTATCTTTCAACTAACTACGACATACAAACTGAAGTTATGGATGTAACCGATGAAAATCTTTTGGCTAAGGCAATAAAAGATTTCGATTTAGTTATTTCTGCGGTACCTGGATTTTTGGGTTTGCAAACTATCAAAAATGTCATCAAAAACAGAAAAGATTTAGTTGATATTTCATTTTTACCGGAAGGAGTATTAGATCTTGATGATATGGCAAAAGAATATGGTGTAACGGTCATTATGGATTGTGGCGTTGCTCCGGGAATGCCGAACATAATTGCTGGATATCATAACGAAACAATGAAAATAGAAAATTTTGAATATATGGTTGGAGGTTTGCCTAAAGTAAGAACTTTCCCATTTGAATATAAGGCTCCTTTTTCTCCTTGCGATGTTATTGAAGAGTATACTCGACCAGCAAGGTATGTTGAAAATGGTAAGGAGATTATAAAACCAGCTATGAGTGACACAGAGCTATTGGAGTTTGAAAATGTTGGAACTTTAGAAGCATTTAATTCTGATGGTTTAAGATCTTTAATTTACACATTGAATAATATCCCAAATATGAAGGAGAAAACGCTGCGTTATCCTGGGCACATACGAATGATTCAAGCGCTAAAAGCAGCTGGTTTTCTCGATAATAAACCGATGAAAGTAAAAGGACAGGAGTTTATTCCATTCGATATAACCACTGAAATTCTATTTAAAGCATGGAAATTGGAACCAGAAGAACATGAGTTTACAATCATGCGAATTATGCTGCAAGGCAAGGAGAATGGTGTGAAAAAGGAAATAGTGTACGACCTTTATGATGAGTATGATCCTATTGAAAAGATATCATCAATGGCAAGAACTACGGGTTTTACAGCAACTGCTGCTGCAGACATGATTCTGAATGATGTATTCAAAGAAAAGGGTATGTTTCCACCAGAATTAGTTGGAAAAAACCCTCAATGCTATAAGTACATTTTGGGTTATTTAAAGGAGAGAAATATTAATTATATAAAATCGGAAAGAACCTTATAAACTAGGAAGGCGTAAATTTATTTTACGCCTTTTCTTTGCTTTAAAAAAGCATTAAACTTTTGGCTATAATATTAATATTATTAACTTTAATAGATTTTATTTTAAATTCTATGAGAAGAGTTAAACCCAAGT
>PKTC01000232.1 GCA_002869305.1 Marinilabiliales bacterium | reverse complement strand
ACATAGTCCAGAATCCATCTTTTAAATAATCGTGTTCAGTTGTGCTGTGACTTTGAATAGATCGATAACCACAGTGATGATTGGTTAAAATAAGTCCTTTATCAGAAATAACTTCACCAGTGCATCCGCCACCAAAAATTACGATAGCATCTTTTAAACTAGTTTGATTAATGCTGTAAATTTCTTCAGCCGATAATTCGCAACCCATTTGTTGCATTTTTTCAATATTTAATTGTTGGATCAGTGGTAATAACCACATTCCTTCGTCTGCTTTTACTTTAATATTTAGCAGTAAGACGATACTTAGAATTGTAAATAGTTTTTTCATAATGTGTTGATTAATATAGTATAAGTTCCCTTTAAAAATTCTGACAAGATATTAGATATATTTTATTGAAACAAGTTTAATCTAAACCTAAAAAAGATTGATTTTTAACATACCTTTGCCCTCAGGTTATATTTAATTATTAAGCACAGAACCAATACTATATGTTAGATCAAAAAAAAGATATTCTTTTACTTTCAATAGAAGAAATTAAGGATTTTTTAGTTGAAAATGGTGAAAAAGCATTTCGAGCTAAGCAGGTTTATGAATGGCTATGGAAAAAACCTGTAACCAACTTTCAAGAGATGACAAATTTGTCGAAAGACTTAAGAAAATTATTGGATGATAATTTTATTATGCAAGCTGTGACTGTTGATGAAACGCAAATTAGTAAAGATAAAACGATAAAGCTTGTTTTTAAACTGACTGATGGATTAAAAGTAGAAGGAGTATTGATTCCAACCGAAGATAGATCAACAGCATGCATCTCATCACAAGTTGGATGCAATTTAGGCTGTGAGTTTTGTGCAACAGGTAAAATGGGATTTAGAAGAAATTTAAGTGTTGGTGAGATTTATTATCAGATTGCTGAGATTATGAAATTAGCTATGGATAAATATAACCTTCCGCTTACAAATATTGTTTTAATGGGTATGGGAGAGCCACTATTGAACTATGACAACGTTCTTAAGGCAATGGAAATGGTATCGTCTGAAGAAGGCCTTGCAATGTCTCCTCAAAGAATTACACTGTCAACAGTAGGTTTACCACGCATGATTAAAAAGTTGGCTGATGATAAAGTGAGGTTTAATTTAGCAATCTCATTGCATTCTGCTAATGAAAAGAAAAGAAGCGAATTTATGCCAGTAAATCAAAGAAATTCATTGGCGGACCTGCGAGAGGCTTTAATATACTTCAACGAAAAAACAGGACAAAGAATAACTTTTGAGTATTTATTGTTAGATGGAATTAATGATTCCTTAAATGATGCTAAGGAATTTGCGGAATACTGCAAAAGTTTCCCAGTAAAAATCAATATTATAGAATATAATTCTATAAGCGATAAAAGATTCAAAAGATCAAGTAATGATAAATTTAATGATTTTGTAACTTTCATGAAAGCCCGAAATTTAGTAGTTAATATTCGTCGCAGTCGTGGCCAGGATATTGATGCTGCTTGTGGTCAGCTGGCAGGAAGAAAAAAATAGGATTTCAAAAATCAAAACTTAATTGTTCATCTAGCAACCTGAACGACATTCTGTGGTATGGAGTAGTTCCAAATTCCTTAATTGCTTTTCTATGCTGTTTTGTTGGGTAACCTTTATTTTTGTTCCAATGGTATTCGGGGTATTTATCATGCAACTCATTCATAATATCATCACGATATGTCTTTGCCAGGATGGATGCAGCTGCAATTGAATAATATTTTGAATCTCCTTTTACAATGCATTCATGCGGAATATCTTTATAATTGATGAATTTGTTTCCATCTATAATTAAGTATTCTGGTATTTTATTTAAAGCATCAATGGCTTTATGCATAGCCATGATCGAAGCTTTTAGAATGTTGATTTCATCTATTCCTTTATTGTCAATGATACCAATTGCATAGGAAATGGCTGATTTTTCAATTTCTTCACGAAGAAAATAACGATTTCTTTCATTTATTTGTTTGGAATCATTCAATAAGGAATGAGTAAAATTTTTAGGTAAAATAACTGCAGCAGCAACTACCGGACCAGCCAAACACCCCCTGCCAGCTTCATCACAACCCGCTTCAGTAACTCCTTCTTTTAAATAGCTGTTTAACTTTACTTCTTTAATCATGCAAAATTTTTTCGATAGATACCCATAATTTAATTGCTGTTTTATCCCAACTAAATTTCTGACATTGTTTTTTTCCTTTTTCTATTAATTCTAATCTTAGCTTTGGTTCCGAATATATTTTCATCAAGGCATTAGCAATTGAATCTACTGAGAAAGGATCAACAAGTAAAGCTGCATCTCCAGAAACTTCTGGCATTGATGTAACATTAGACGTTATAACTGCTGTTTCGCAGTTCATTGCTTCGATAATAGGTATTCCAAAGCCTTCAAAATAAGGAACAAAAGTTAAAGCATAAGCAGCTCCATATATTTTATTTAGCTCCTCTGGGTTCTTTCTTCCTGTAAAAACCACATCTTCCTTGAACTGCATTTTTAGAAAAGCATCATTTATGTTTTTGGTTTTAAACATCTTTTCGCCAACAATGATTAATTTAAAATTTGTCTGAGATCTTTTTTTAAAGATTTCAAATGCTGAAAGTAAATTAGCAATGTTTTTTCTGGGACTCAAAGCGCCAACAAACAAAAAATAGTCACAATTACTAGTGTATTTTTTCTTAGTATTTATTATTTCCTCTTTTGTTGAAGGCTTGTATATTTCCTTCGAGCCATTATATACTACATCGATGTTATCAGCATCAATATCAAATTGTTTTGATATATCGTTCTTTGAAAAATTAGAAACCGTTACAATTTTTTTAGCTTTTTTAGCAAATTTTGGGAAAAAGTATTGGTAATAATTCCTTATTCCAAAGGGAAAAT
This sequence comes from Marinilabiliales bacterium, assembly GCA_002869305.1. Taxonomy (GTDB): domain Bacteria; phylum Bacteroidota; class Bacteroidia; order Bacteroidales; family UBA12077; genus UBA12077. The sequence continues at coordinate 22,765 of PKTC01000232.1, read as the reverse complement.
CTTTTGGATTATGCATAAAGTTTATGTCATGTATTACGGCTAAAGACTTAATATTTGCATTTAATGATAAATAGCCGTCAGGCGAGATAAAAGCATCTGCATTGATTTGATCTAGAACTTTTGGAACGGATTTTTCAAACCAATAATAAAAAAGCAGAGGATGTCTAGCTTGAGGACCAATAACTATTGGTTCAATATTGTCGGAGAAAACAAATTCTGGATCGTAAGGTCGATCAAAAATAAAATAGAATTTATGTTCTGGATGCCATTGTGCAATTCTTTTCATGCACTCAAACGTAAACCATCCAATACCTTCTAATCTATTTTTTAGTAAAACTCTAGTGTTAACAGCGATATTCAAAAAGCTCGAGATTAAATGTATTATCCTATCTTTGTAACAAAGATGCTAAAAATTTAAGAACTTTTTTAAATACATACTCCAAAAAACATTAGGGCTTCATAATTATTTGTATTTGTTTGCTCGGTATGTTATTTTAAAACTGCCATATAGTAAGAATGAGAAGGACTTCCTAAAATTTATAGAATTAATTAATGATGGAGATCATGTGCTTGACATTGGTGCAAATATTGGTGTCATGAGCTATTATCTTTCAAAAAGACTGCCTAATTCTGCAATTCATGCTTTTGAACCTGTTCCTGAAAATATGAAAGTGTTTTTAAAGGTAAAACGCAAGTTCAAACTGTCAAACGTAAAAACTTATCCTATAGCAGTTGGGAATGAGTCTGGTAAGATTGATATGATTATGCCACAAGAAAACGCAGTTTATTTTCATGGTTTAAGTCGAGTCAATCAAGATATACAAAACAATGGGAAAATTAGTACTGTAGAAATAAAAAGACTGGACGAACTCAATGATTTCAAAAAGGTTAAAGTTAATGCCTTGAAAATTGATGTTGAAGAATACGAGTTTAATGTATTGAAAGGAGCTGAGGATTTGATCAGCAAGAACAGACCTGTTATTTATTGCGAATTATGGGATACTGAAAACAGAAAAAACAGTATGGAGTTTATCAAGAAACTTGATTACAAAATATTTGTAAATGTGAACAATAAATTAACAGTATTTATAGAACAGGAAGGAATTCAGAATTTTTTCTTTATTCCTAACGAATATGCTTATATTTAAGTTTAAAAACAGTTAAATTTTCTTATTAGCTTTGCTATTCCTATTCGAACTATTTGATATTAAATTAACTTGGCAACATTACGGAAATATTTACTTAGTGATATTCATTTAAAAGAACTTTTTAAAGGAAGCTCCATTGCTTTTATTTTTAAGTTGTTTTCAGTAATCCTTGGTTACATTTTATTTTATGTGCTTGCTAGGAAGTTTGGGGCATTGGGTTTAGGAATTTTTAATACCTGTTTCACTGTTCTAATACTTACATCTGTTTTAGCTAAAATAGGATTAGACACAGCGTTGGTAAAGTATATCGCTGAGTTTGTTGCTACGGATAAAAAGAATCAAATAAGTAAATTATATTTTATATCGTTTTCTTTAATAGTTATTTCAGGAGCAATTTCAGGAGGAGTAATTTATACCTTTTCCGAAAGATTAAGTAATTTGTTTTTTGAAAGTAAAGCGTATACGCAATTATTTAAAATTATTGGTTTTACAATTATACCTTTTGCTATTGTTCAGCTAAATTCAGAATATTATAGAGGATTTAAAAAGATTACCACATATTCAATACTACAGAATGGTACAATTTATTTTATCATTTTAATTTTTATTATGTTTATTACGGCCAAAGAGCAACAAATTGAAAATATAATATATTTCTTATTTTTTACCTCCACATTTTTAATGCTACTGAGTACTTTCTTTATTTTTAAGAGCAATCTAAATCTCTCTGCGAATAATAAAGGCCAAGTACTGGGAATTGGAAAAAGAAAGCTTATCTCAGTATCTATTCCTATGTTGTTTTCAAATTCTCTTTTTTTAATAATGAATTGGACAGATACTCTGATGCTAAGTGCTTTTCATGGGGAAGATGCAGTAGGGATTTATAATATTGCACTAAAAATAGCATCTTTAAATACAATTGCTTTGATTGCAATAAATAGCATTGCGTCTCCAAAATTTTCAGAAATATATTCTTCAGAAGGAGGTAGAAGATTTAGAAGAATTGTTCAGCAAACAACACTCCTGACTTGTTTAATTTCCTTACCTGTTTTTATAGTTATTCTTGCATTTCCAGAAAGCATATTAAAAATATTTGGGCATGAGTTTCTAGCGGGAAAACCGGCTTTAATCTTATTATCAGTTGGTCAGATTGTAAGTGCATTTTCGGGATCAACCATGATTATTTTGAACATGACTGGAAGAGAAAAGATCGGTAGAAATATTTTAACTATTACTGTAATACTGAATATCGTAATTAATTATATATTAATTCCAAGATATGGTATCGTAGGAGCTGCCATTGCAACTATGTCATCTACTATCTTGTGGAACTTAATTGCGGTTATTTATATTTATAAATCTTTTGGATTTTTTACCTTTCCGTTCAATCGAAATAAGATATGAAAGTAAAACCGAACTTATATATTATTGGGGCTGCGAAATCAGGCACAACTTCATTATATAAGTATTTGAACCAACACCCTGATGTTTATTTTAGTCCTATTAAAGAGCCAAATTATTTTTCAGATGACATCGATGTTTCAAAATTTACCAGCACGTATAAAAGCAATACCTATCTGGAACTAGAGAAATATTTTAAAAAAAGTAATCTCCGGGATCTTCCAATAACATTTATTCGCAAAGAGGAGCATTATGAGCGTTTATTTGAAAATAGCGGCAAACATAAAATAAGAGGTGAGGCTTCAACATCATATATGTTTAGTAATAAGGCGGCAAAAAATATATATAGATTCAATTCGGAAGCTAAAATTGTTGCCATTTTAAGAAATCCAATGGAACGGGCTTTTTCACACTATGAAATGGCTCTTAGATATGGACATACCAAATTGAATTTTAAAAAAGCGATAATAGAAGATTTAAACAAAACACAAAAGGGATGGGGGATTTCCGAACTTTTCATAGAACTGGGGTTGTACTATGATCAATTAAAAAGATATTTTGATATATTTCCAAGGGATCAAATTCAAATCCTGTGGTTTGATGATTTAAAATCTAATCCTAAGGGAATGATTGATACTTGTTGCAAGTTCTTAGAAATTGAAACAATGAATCTGGAAGATGAAACCGCATATAATACAAAAAAATCTCCAGAGAGTATTGGGCTTAATTATTTTTTGACCATATCAGGAGTTAAGAGTTTTCTAAGAAGACTTCTTCCAGCATCGGCCAAAAATGGACTAAGCCAAATTTTCTATAAAGATTCTATTGCAAAACTAAGTAAAGCTGATTTTGAATTTGTTCGGGATTACTATCAAGAAGATATTGAAAAAACGGCCCGTTTACTTAAAAAAGATTTGAGTCACTGGTTGTATTATGATAAGTATTGAGTGTTTAAAAAGCTCTCACTGCTCTTACCATATAGTTATTGTTTTTATTTAAACTATTCCCATATCCAATTGCAATATTATAATACCATGCAGTGTTATTGTTAAGTTCTGTAGAGGTCCAATACATATCTAATCCAAAGCTGTCAAGATTTAATGCTTTGGTAACTTCGTATCTTACATGATAAAGTTTGCTCAATTCATCAACTGCAGGCAAATACCAGTCTCCTGCAGATGTGCCTGGTGTTGAATATTGAAGGCATATTGTTGCGGCACTATTTGCAGATTGATTATTGATGGCAATTGAGTTTGAGTAGCCATCTATTCTGCTTTGAGCTCCATCCGGAACAACAGCAATTACATCAGTCCATCCAATAATGGTTCCACCGTTTAAGTCTTCTGGAGAGCATATCAATCCATGTTCACCAGTATGGTCCACCCAAAATACTACACCATCTTCTCCGTTTGTGCCCATTAATTCTCCTACATAATGCTTTTCTGATTGTGAAATAACTATATCAGGATATGATCCTGAAACCGTAATGCCATTCCCAGCAATTATATTTATACTATCAAGTATAATTATGGTATCTTTATTTAAGTACTTGCTTAAATCAATGTTTGTTGAAGTTGGATTGTTGGTGATTTTTAAAATATCTCCATTTAATTGTAAATCTTGTATTTCATTTGTTATTGATCCATCAACTTCTTCTATTGGTTCAGTTAGTGTTTCTGCTGATTTTGCATGCAAAGCATATGGAACACTCAGAAGCTGGCTTGTTCCAGAAATGGTGTAGTTTGTACCACCAGTTGGGTCTGTTTTAACTCTAATAAAGTAAAATCCATCGGACCACTCAATTGATGAGAAACTTCCAAATATTACATTAGCTAATGTGCCTCCAATTTCAATACTTATCAATCCATTTTCATTGCTAGTGGGATTTTGAGTTTCTGAGTAAATAATGGTTCCATTTGCAGATCCTCTTAGAATGCTTATTTCCATTCCAATTTCACCATTAACTACTAGTTCGTCGTTACTATTTCGTACTATGGCTTGATAACTCATTTTTTCAGGGCTTTGCGCCCACAGTGATGATATGGTAAGTAATATGCTTAAGGTTATGAAATTTTTTTTCATCACGTTTATTTTTTAATAATTTTAAATGTTTTTATTCCTTGCAGACCATCGGACACTTTTAAAAAGTATATCGAGGAGATTAGATTTGACATATCAACTGAAGTTTCATTGGAAAATATCTTCTGTTGTTTAATAAATTTTCCTTCACGATCAAAAAGCATATAAGACATGTTTTTACTGTCTATATTTTCAATGTTTAGAATAACAAGATTAGAAGTTGGATTTGGATAAATGTTACACTTTAATGTAATTTGGAAAGGATTATCCAATTCATTTATTACAGAAATTTCATAGGGTTGCTGAACCCCTGACGAAACGGAACCATTGGATCCAGTATAAGTTAAATTTACTACTTGCCCGATAGAGTAATTGACAGAACCTCCATTACCTGTAATTTCGGCTCCTGCAGTATTAATTGTTTCTTGAGCATTAAGCTCACACATTGCAAAAGCAAAGTAGAAAATAGCAGCTAATATTAGAACTTTTCTAATCATTAGAAGTAGGTTTAGGTTTGAGTGCTTAAAATTTATACGAAATACTAAATGGATTTGTTCCAATATTTAGTGCTATGATTCAGTAAGTTAAGGCTTGATTTTATCAACCGATCAATTTGAATGACGAATAAACAAATATCTTTGACGAAAGGTTCTATTTAGAATACAAAACTCTAGATATAATGGAATGTATTACAAAAATTAACCCAAGAAAAATGATAACGGATATGTATAAATGCAAGAATACCTTGAAATAAAAAGCCGGAAGAACTCCGGCTTATAGTTTATTTAAACTTTTTAAGGATCGTTTTTATTTCTTTTATCTTTTTATTCAGGATTTTTTCATCATCTGCTTCTGCTAATAATCTTAAATAAGGCTCAGTGTTGGATGGACGAACATTAAACCACCAATCTTTAAATTCAAGTCGGTATCCATCGAAATCCAATATTTCCATGGGTTCTTCCTCTGCAACAAAATAATCTTTTAATACTTCCATGGCTTCTTCTTTTTGCTCAATCTTAAAATTAATTTCTCCTGAATTTGCATATTTTCCTATTTCAGCAATTAATTGAGATAATACTTTTCCTTCTTTTTTGAATTTAGATACAAGATTTAAAACTATTAATGAGGCCAATATTCCAGAATCGGAGTAAAAGAAATCTCTGAAATAGTAATGGCCTGCCAGCTCGCCTCCATAAATACCATTGATCTCTCTTAATTTAGGTGTTGCATAAGCTCTTCCAACTCGCCAAGTATGCATTTTACCTCCAAGGTTTTCGACATATTGCTTAACAGCTTTCGATGTTCTGATATCTTCCAGTACAGCTCCTTTTTCTTTTTCAAGAAAATAATGTGCCATAAATCCAATCATTAAATCAGGAGAAATGAATTTTCCCATTTCATCAACAAACATGACACGATCGGCATCTCCGTCGAAGATTACTCCTATATCGCATTTTTCATCAACTACAGTTTTCTTAAGATCTTCAACATTACTTTCAATTAATGGATTTGGTTCATGATTTGGGAAACTTCCATCCATGTCTTCATAAAGATAGACAGGCTTTTTACCTAACAATTTTTTAATTAATAAACCTGCCATTCCATTGGAACAGTCAACAGCCATTTTAATATCAGAATAATCTTGTACATACGTTTTAAGGAATTCTACATATTCATCTTTTACTCTATAGTCAACAATCTTACCCTTCTTATCGGCAATGTATATTTCTCGGTTTTGAATCATATCCAATAACGTGTTTAATCCTGTATCAACACATACGGGTATTGCATTTGCTTTAGATATTTTCATCCCATTATATTCACGAGAATTATGTGAAGCTGTAATTTGGACTGAAGCTGCAAATTTATGTTTAGCTGTAATATAATATACCATTGGAGTCGTTGCAAGTCCAACGTTGTAGACATTAGCACCGCTATCGATTATACCTTGAGCAAGGTATTCAAAAATTTCATCAGAGGAAACACGGGCATCTCTTCCAACCAAAACATTGTCTGCTTGTAAAAGTTCAGGTAGGAAATACCCAATTTTGTATGCATCTTCTTTATTAAAATCTTCGTTGTAAATACCTCTAATGTCGTATGCCTTAAAAGCTTTCATGTTTCAAAATATTTTGTTGTTCTGAAAATTTAGAAAGAAAAGAAGCCAGGTTTTTTGCTGACTTCTTTTCTAAAAATATATTTACAAAAATGCGATTTTTTTTTATTTTGTTAAAGCTTTTACGGGTTCAATTCCTAAAGTAGTTCCTTCCTGAATTGCTTTTAAAACAGCGCCACCTCCCGTAAATATATAATACATAGGACTGTCCAGAGCAACAATATATAATCCGGGTAGTAATCTTTTTAATTCTTGCATAGTATCACCTCCACCATAAAGTTTAACTGCTTCAACATTTTCATCTATGAGTTCATCAAGAGCAATGGTTCCCTCGTTAAAATGCGGTGTAAATCCCATAACTGCATTTACGAATATAGTTCGGGCAGTCGAAAATATTTTATGAATTTTATCTTCATAGAATGATTCCTTAGCAACATCTAACACATAATTCAGTTTTGTTCCGGGTTTAAGTTCATGAATATTATGAACTCTGTTTTTGCCTTTAAATTTACCATCTAAAGTATCAGATTCAACAATAAATGGAAGTTCAATTAATTTACCGGGATATTGTTCGCTAAATTTAACAAACTCATTGGCATGCGCAACATCATCATCAGATATTCCTTTAATTTCAATACCATATTTTGCATTTAAGTAAGCATTATAAATTACGCCTCCTAAAACAAGGTAATCGGCTTTTTTAATTAAAGCATATAAAGAATCAATTTTGGTGTCGAATTTTGAGCCTGCAACTACGGCAATAAATGGAGATTGAGGGCTATAAATTCTCTCCAGGTTTTCAATTTCTTTTTGCATTAAGAACCCTGCATACGAAGGTAAGTATTTGTTAATACCCACAGTTGATGCATGTGGTTGCCACGAACCAAATGCATCGTTTACATAAATATCTGCCAGACCTGCTAATTGATTTGCAAAACGGTCCATGTCAGCTCCCTTGGACTCTTCTCCCTGGAACCATCTTGTATTAGGCAGATAAATTCCATCTATTTTCCCTTCTTTTAATTCTCTAATTGAATGATTAATAGAAGTTTCAATTCCAATATATCCTTTATTTTCGTGAGGATAAAAGTCGGGAATTTTCATGTTTATGTGAAGTTTGTTTCTTAAGTATTCTACAATCGGCTCAACTGAAGTATCCTTGCTAATTTTAATTTCTCCTGTTATTTTATCTTTGGGTCGTCCCACGTGCGACATCAAAATAATTTTACCACCTTTTGCATTGATATGATATAATGTACCGATAGTTGCATCAATCCTGTATGGATCATGAATAATACCTTTTTTTACCACATTATGATCAACACGTACTAGAACTACTTTACCATTTAAGTCTGCATCTTGGATAGATGGAATGTTATATTTATCGAGCATAAAACCTCCGTTTTTTTAGTTTACAAAGTGATTGTTGAAAGGAAACACAAGATACTTCAAAATTGTTTTTGAAGCAATTAATATGGGTATGTAAATGGGACAAATTTGTTCCTTAAATTTAATACTTTTCTAAAAAATCAAAAACATTTAAACATTCTGTATGCATCACTGAAGAAGAGAAAGACTTCAATATTCTTCTTTTTACATAAAAATGAAAACGTTTGCGAAACGCTATCTTTAAATATCTTTTGATATAGCTTTTAGTGCAGGTAATTCTTTCCCTTCAATATATTCAAGTAAAGCGCCCCCAGCTGTTGAAATGTAACTAATTTTGTGAGCCAAGCTAAATTTATTCACGGACGAAATGGAATCACCACCACCAATTAAAGAAAACGCTCCTTTATCAGTTGCCCGGGCAATAGCCATTGCAATTTTTAAAGTTCCCATCGAAAAATTTGACATTTCAAAAACCCCAATAGGCCCATTCCATAATATGGTTGCAGAATTTTCAATTACTTCTGTAAACTGATTCGCAGATTTAATACCTATATCTAAACCCATCCATCCATCTTTAATATTATCTATTTCGGTATGTTCAATGTGCGCATTATTTTTAAATTCATCAGCAATAATACAGTCGCTAGGTAAATACAGATTTACTCCTTTTTCTTGGGCCTTTTTGATAATTTCATTTGCAACGTCTATGTATTCATCTTCAACGAGAGAATTACCAATATTACCACCCAAGGATTTTGCAAATGTAAATGCTATTCCGCCTGCAATAATAAAATTATCAACCTTTTCAATTAGGGCCAGAATGATATGAATTTTTGTCGAAACTTTTGATCCACCAAGAACAGCGGTAAAAGGTTTTTTAGCCTGCTTTACAACCTTGTCGATATTATTAATTTCATTTTCAACTAGATACCCAAGCATTTTATCTTCAGGGAAAAACTTAGCCAAAGTATAAGTTGAAGCATGTGCTCTATGAGCTGTTCCAAAGGCATTAAAAACATAGGTGTCACCAAGGTCAGAAAGTTGTTTTGCAAAATTTTCATCTGCATCGGTTTCTTCTTTATGAAAACGAAGATTCTCAAGCAACAAACATTCTCCAGGCTTCAATACTGTTGCGGCTATTATCGCCTCTTCTCCAATACAATCACTCACAAATTTTACTTTCCCATCTAGCGATTTATTTAAATATGAATGTATGTGTTTTAACGAGAATTTTTCGTCACGTTGCCCTTTGGGTCTGCCCAAATGAGTTAAGAAAATTACAGAACCTCCTTCAGCTAATATCTTACGGGCAGTTGGTAAGGCTGTAATTATTCTTGTTGCATCTGTTATTTCGTTATTCTCATCAAGAGGAACGTTAAAATCAACACGCATTAGAACCTTTTTACCTTCGAAATTATATCTATCAATAGTTAAGTTTTGCTTGATGGCTTTAATGCTGGGCAGTTCCTTTCCCTCTAAATATTCTAACAAAGCACCACCAGCAGTGGAAATATAACTTATTTTATGTGCAAGGCTATATTTGTTTACAGCAGCAATAGAGTCGCCACCTCCAATCAAAGAGAATGCTCCTTTATCTGTAGCTCGTGCTACCGACATTGCAATTTTTAATGTTCCCATTGAAAAACTTGGCATTTCAAAAACACCTATTGGGCCATTCCAAAGAATTTTTTTAGAGTTTTCAATAATATCAGCAAAACGATTCGCTGATTTAATACCTATATCTAAGCCCATCCAACCATCTGGGATTTCCATAATATCACAATGGTCAATGTTTGCATCGTTTTTAAATTCATCGGCAACGATACAATCTGTTGGTAAGAAAAGTTTTACTTTATTTTTTTCTGCTTTTTCAATTATGTGTCGAGCAAAATCAAGGAAATCTTCTTCAACCAAAGAATTCCCAATGTTACCTCCCATAGCTTTTGCAAAAGTAAAACCTATCCCTCCAGCAATAATTAAATTGTCAACTTTTTCGATTAATGACTCAATAATATGGATTTTGGTAGACACTTTTGAGCCACCTAGTACCGCTGTAAATGGATGTATCGGTTGATGTAAAATTTTATCGATGTTGTTAATTTCATTTTCTACTAAATAGCCAAACATACACTTGCCAGGAAAATGCTTTGTAATTGTAAATGTTGAGGCGTGTGCCCGATGTGCTGTACCAAATGCATTGTTTACATATACATCACCAAGTTGAGCCAATTTTTTAGCAAAAGCTTCATTTGCATCTGTTTCTTCTTTGTAAAAACGCAAGTTTTCAAGTAATAATATTTCTCCCGGATTTAAATTATTTGCTAACTCTTTTGCTTCTTCTCCAATGCAATCCGGTGCAAATTTAACTTCGCTCCCCAATACCTTGCTAAGATGCGGAAGAATAATTTTAAGGGACAACTTTTCATTAATTATTCCTTTTGGTCTGCCTAAATGTGTTAGTAAAATAACCGAACCACCTTCTGTAATTATTTTTTGAATCGTAGGAATTGCAGTAATGATCCGAGTATCATCAGTAATTTCAAGATTCTCGTTTAATGGAACATTAAAATCTACACGCATTAGAACTTTTTTCCCAGTAAAATTAAAGTTGTCGATTGAATACATTTTAAGCACTTTTTTTGATGATGCGTTAAAGATAGAAATATATTTTCATTTAACTCCCGCTTAGAATAAGTGAAATAATATCAAAATATATCTTTGAATAAGCTAACATTAAATTAAATATTGTTCATGTTTTCTTTATTATTATTTTTACAAATTATCCTTCAAAAATGAAATAAATAAACAGGAATTTATGCAATTCAAGGAAGTTGTTGGACATCAAAACATTAAAGAAAAGTTGCTAAAAACGATTAAAGAAAATAGAGTAAGCCATGCTCAATTGTTTTTAGGACCCGAAGGTTCTGGAAATCTTGCTCTAGCTATTGCATATGCGCAATTTATTTCATGCGAAAACAAACAGGAAAATGATTCTTGTGGCGTTTGTTCCTCATGTCTAAAGTTTAAGAAATTAATACATCCTGATTTACATTTTGTATATCCGGTTTCCACTTCAAAAACAGTTTCTAAAGATCCGGTTAGTGATGATTATATATCTTCATGGAGAGAAGCAATAATTGAAAACCCATATATAAATCAAAACAAGTGGTACCAGATAATTGATGTTGAAAATAAACAAGGAATCATCAGTAAAAATGAAAGCTATGAGATTCTAAAAAAGTTAAACCTTAAAACTTTTGAAGCTGAATACAAAATAATGATTATATGGCTTCCTGAAAAAATGAATGCTTTTGCTGCAAATAAATTATTAAAATTAATAGAAGAGCCACCAGCAAAGACTTTATTTTTATTAGTATCAGAAAATTCAGAACAAATTTTAGCTACCATTCTTTCAAGAACACAATTAATCAAGATTCCGAAAATCGACAACAATAGTATGCATAATGCACTTTGCGATATATTCGGATTAGCTCCTGAAAAGGCTAAGGATATTGTTCACTTGGCTTATGGCAATTATTTTCAGGCACAAAATTTAATAAATTCAACCGAAGAGGATAATTTTAACTTTGAGCAATTTACTTTGCTTATGAGGTTATCATACCAACGCAAAATAATTGAGGTTATAGACTGGGTTGATGAAATCGCAAGAATTGGACGTGAAAAGCAGAAAAATTTCCTGGCTTATGCCATTAGATTAGTCCGTGAAAATTTTATGTTGAATATACAAAACAGAGAAATTGTATATTTAACTCAAAAAGAAATGGAGTTTTCAGAAAAGTTTTCACAGTTTATAAATTCGGAGAATGTTAATCAGTTGTACGAAGCATTAAATCGCGCACATGCCGATATCGAAATGAATGCTTACAATAAAATTGTATTTTTAGATTTAGGATTAAAAATTATAAAATTGATAAGAAAGTAAATTTCATGTGTTTATTTATTATTTTTAAACGATCACATGGAATCGCAATAAAAAAACAATCATTACTGAGGTATAAAGAATGATTATTTTTTTAATGCTTATTTCATTACTTTTGCATACTGATATATCTATCTAATTTTAGATGTATTATTGGAGAATGATTTTGTAGAGAATAACAAGTAAGTTATGGATAGCACTGAAAAAGAAAAATCTGGAGTTCAGCCAGAATCAAATATATCTTCTTGTAGTAATTGTCTTAAACCAGAAAGCTGTAGCAAGCTAGAAACTTTTGACTGGTTGAGCGATATACCTAAATCAACACAAAAGTACGATATTATTGAGGTTCGATTTAAAAATACAAGAAAGGAATTTTTTATAAATGCGAACTCTTTACGCATAAATAAAGGTGATATTGTAGCTGTTGAAGCTTCACCAGGTCATGATATTGGTGTTGTTTCTTTAACCGGAGAACTAGTTCATTTTCAATTACGTAAACAAGGTATTAATCCAACAGAATTTGAATTTAAAAAGGTTTATAGAAAAGCAAAACCAGCCGATTTAGATAAATGGCACGAAGCAACATCGCTCGAAGATTCAACCATGTTGGAGACAAGAAAAATTGCTTCCGAGTTGAAACTTGAAATGAAAATTGGAGATGTTGAATATCAGGGAGATAAAACAAAAGCAATATTTTATTACATTGCTGATGAAAGAGTGGACTTTAGAGAATTGATAAAGATTCTAGCCGAAAAATTCAAGATTAGAATTGAAATGCGTCAAATTGGCGCCAGGCAAGAGGCAGGAAGAATAGGTGGAGTTGGCTCCTGCGGACGAGAATTGTGTTGTTCAACCTGGATAACAAACTTTGTTTCGGTAACAACAAATGCAGCTAGATACCAGGAGATATCATTAAATCCTCAGAAATTAGCTGGACAATGTGGAAAATTAAAATGCTGTTTAAATTATGAGGTTGATAGTTATATAGATGCTCAAAAGGATTTTCCATCAAAAGATATTGTTTTAGAAACTAAAACAGGTCAGGCTCATCATACTAAAACAGATATTTTCAGAAGGATAATGTGGTATACATTCGATCCGATTAATATGGTAAATTTTACTCCAGTACCAGTTGAGAGGGTTAAAGAAATTGTTGAACTTAATAAAAAAGGTAAAAAAGTTGATGTATTAATTGATACATCTAATACACGAATCGATAGTACCTTAGATTATAAAAATGAGGTAGGGCAAGATAGTCTAACTCGTTTTGATGATCAGAAACCGAAAAGAAAGAAAAAAAGAAATCCCAAACGCAAAAAGCCAAGAAATGACCGGAGGAAAGATTCTTAGATGCATTTTTATCATTTTTATTGGACTTGGACTATTCTCGTGTGATACAAATCAAGTGTATGAAACAAATATTGAGTTGGACAACTATTCTTGGCATAAGGATTCGGTAATTCAGTTTCAGGTCGATATTCACGATACTATAAACCCTCACAATATTTATATTAACGTGCGAAATACATCCAGATATAAAATGCAAAACCTGTTTCTCTTTGTAAATACCTCTTCTCCTAACGGTTCATCTCTAAGAGATACATTCGAGTGCTATTTAGCAGATGATAGAGGAAAATGGACGGGACATGGATGGGGTGATATGTATGATAATCAATTTGTTTATAAAAAAAATATTCGATTTCCGGTTTCTGGTATATACGTATTTGAATACACTCAGGCTATGCGTACTGATGAATTAGAATATATATCTGATATTGGCTTAAGAATTGAAAAAGTTGAAATTCGCTAAGTGTAAATAATCATTAAAAGTGGGAAAGAAGAAATTACAAAGGTTTGCCGAATTGGAAACCTTTCAACATGTTATACAACCATCGTTTGAAGAAGTTTTTAAAAAGGATTATAAAATAAAAGGAAAATGGTGCCGAGAGTTTTTTGGGAATGATAATCCTATTGTGCTGGAATTAGGTTGTGGAAAGGGAGAGTATACTGTTGGTTTAGCCAAACAAAATCCAGACAGAAACTTTATTGGTATCGATATTAAAGGAGCCAGAATGTGGCGAGGCGCTAAAACAGCCGTTGAAGAGAAGATTAAAAATGTTGGCTTTCTAAGAACACGAATAGATTTAATAAATTCATTTTTTGGAAAAGAAGAAGTATCAGAAGTTTGGGTTACCTTTCCAGATCCTCAACCAAAAAAGTATTACAAGCGACTAACTTCATCACGCTTTTTAGGATACTATAAACAGTTCATTTCTAAAAATGGATATATCAATCTTAAAACCGATAATGCGGATTTATATAAATACACAAGATCTTTAGCAAAATTAAATAATCTGGAGATTGAGATCGAAACAGACAATTTATACAACTCTGGCTTGGTGAATGAAATACTGTCCATTAAAACTTTTTATGAACAACAATTTTTGGCTCAGGGGAAACCAATACACTATATAAGATTCAAACTAAATAATAAGATACAACTTGAAGAACCAGAAGAAGAATAGTGGTTTTTTTAATCAGGTTTATGATGTTGCTCGCCAAATTCCTTTTGGCAGGGTTACCAGTTATGGGGCCATAGCAAAATATCTGGGAACTTCGCAATCTGCCAGAGTGGTTGGTTGGGCAATGAACGATTCTCATCAATCTACAGAATATATTCCGGCACATAGGGTAGTTAATAGGAAAGGACTTTTGACCGGTAAACATCATTTTGGAAATTCAAATACGATGAAACAACTTCTCGAAAATGAAGGAATTAAGGTAGAAGATGATCAAATAATAAATTTCGAAAAGTACTTTTGGGATCCTTCCAGGGAATTGTAGTATGAGGCTATTCATCAAGTAGTTGAAATTATTATTTTTCTATTGGTTAGATGAAAACTTCGAACTTTAAACTCGAAAATTATAACTATTTTATTATCTTTGCCCCGTTAATTTAAATTAAATAAAAATAAGGATAAAGACATGTCTTATTCCAAAAAACAAATATTAGAAGCACTTAGAACTATCAAACATCCTGAAACAGCCCAAGACATTGTTAGCATGGGTATGGTTGATGATATTTGGATTAAAGATCAGAAAGCTGTATTTACTTTAAGCTTTAAAAAGCCAACTGATCCGTTCATCAATTCTTTGCAAAAAGTTTGTTTGCAGGTTCTGGAACAGCACTTTGGTGTTGAGCTTGATTTTAAAGGAAATATTAAAATTAATACTCCTGAATTAAAAGCAAAAGCTCCAAAACACGAAGCTGAATCATTAAAAGATGTAAAAAACATTATTGCGATAGCTTCGGGTAAGGGAGGCGTAGGTAAATCAACAGTAGCAACTAACCTTGCAATCTCGTTGGCAAAAACAGGAGCCAAAGTCGGGTTAATTGATGCAGATATTTATGGTCCTTCAATTCCTAAAATGTTTAACGTTGAAAATCAAAGACCATTAGTAAGAAAGGTTAAAGATGTTGATTTAATTACTCCTGTAGAGAACTATGGGGTTAAAGTGCTATCAATCGGTTTTTTTGTAAATCCTGAAGATGCTTTGGTATGGCGAGGAGCAATGGCCACTAGTGCGCTTAAGCAATTAATTCATCAATCAGAATGGGGAGAATTAGATTATTTAGTAATTGATCTTCCTCCTGGAACAAGCGATATACATTTAACTTTGGTTCAAGAAACTTCTGTTACCGGTGCAATTATTGTAAGTACGCCGCAAGATGTTGCCCTTGCAGATGCTGTTAAAGGAATTAAAATGTTTACAGGAAAACATATCAACGTACCAATTTTAGGATTGATAGAAAATATGTCGTGGTTTACACCTGAAGAGTTGCCAGACAATAAATATTACATATTCGGAAAGGACGGATGTAAAAATCTTGCTGCCAAAGAAAAAATTCCTTTTCTTGGTCAGATTCCGATTGTGCAAAGTATACGAGAAGGAGGTGATTTTGGAAACCCTGCATCTTTGAATAAAGGTTCAATTGTGGAAAGTGCATTTAATAATCTAACAGCAGCAGTTATCAAAGTTGTCGAAGAAAGAAATAATAATTTAGAGCCAACAAAACGAGTTGAGATAAAATCATAATTAATTTTAAATAATACACAAATGGAAGAAGCTAAAAGACAAGATCTAGAAAAAAGAGTAAATGAAACGATCGAAATGGTTAGACCCTATTTAGTAGCTGATGGTGGAGATATTAAATTTGTTGAATTAACAGATGATATGGTTGTAAAAGTTCAATTGCTTGGTGCTTGTGGTGCATGTCCTTATAGCATACAAACTTTAAAGAATGGTGTTGAACAAGCGGTTAAAAAACAAATTCCCGAAATTAAGGAAGTAATTTCAGCATAACCCTTTTGGTGAATGATTGAATAGATGGATGTTAATTACAACATCCATTTTCTGTTATGTCCATTTCAATTAATTTACTAGTTTTATAGATTCCTTTCTAATAAAATATTATTGCTTTTGTATAATATTTTAATGATTTTTAGGTTAAAAGAAATTGAGTTACAATAGTTAAAAACATATCTGGTGAGTCGTATTTTAAAGATTTCTATTTTAATTATAATCACAACAATTATTTTTTCAGGTTGTTCTACAAAGAAAAACACCGGAATAACCAGGTTTTATCACGGCTTAACTACAAAGTACAACATTCTATTTAATGGTTCAGAGAGTTATAAGGATGGTGTAAAAAAATACAATCAGTCTTATGTAGATGATTACTCTCAGATACTTCCCATTTTTACATATGGAGAAGTAGAGATTGCACTTACTACGAAGCCGGAAATGGATAGAACAATTGAGAAGTCTACAAAATCGATCAGGTTACACTCCATTACCAAAAAACCTGAGCAAAAAGGGAACATGTCAAATAAAGACAAGGCGTTCTATAGCAAAAACGAATACAATGTATACATTGATGATTCATACCTGCTTATGGGTAAGGCATTCTTTTTTCAAGGTGATTATGCAAGTGCCATTCGAATATTTAATTTTATAATTAAGCAATTCGATGACGAAAAAACAAAATACCTAGCATACAATTGGTTGGTGAGAGCTAACGTGGAATCTAAGGATTTACGCGAGGCACAAAATTTAATTGATTTGCTTGTTACAGATATTGATTATCCTGAGAAATTAAATTATCAGCTTAATTTGACCATTGCCGATTATAATTTAAAACAACAAAAATATTCTGAAGCAGAACCATACGTAGCAGAGGCATTATCCTTAGTTAAAAGGAAAAAGGAAAGAATAAGGTTAACATTTATTCATGCTCAATTAAACGAAAAGTTAGAGAAATACAAAGAAGCTTCTGATTTGTTTGAACATGTGATTAAAATGAATCCAAGCTATGAAATGGCTTTCAATGCAAAGATTAAAAGAGCCACATTATTTTCAGGTGGAAAATCATCAAGATCAATTAAAGCAGAATTGCTTGATATGCTAAAAGATGATAAAAATATAGAATATCAGGATCAGATTTATTTTGCTTTGGGTGATATTGAAATGAAGAATAACAATGTTAATCAAGCGATTGAGTATTACCAGATGTCAGCCTCTGTGACTGTTTCAAATACAAATCAAAAGGCCTTAACATATTTGGCTTTGGCAAATATTTTTTTTGAAAGAACCGATTACCTCGAATCGCAGTCATATTTTGATAGTGCTGTAACGTTTCTCGATCCTGAATTCCCTGGTTATATTGAACTTTCAAGAAAAAACCAATATTTATCGAAGTTAGTTAAGAATTTAAGAGAAGTTGAGTTTCAGGATAGCGTGCAAATGGTTGCAAGGATGAGCGAATCAGAAAGAAACCAATTCATTCAAAAAATCATTCAGGATATAAATAGGAAAGAAGCGGAAGAACTTGAAAGGAAAAGGGCAGAAGAGCAATCCGAATTAAATAATTTAGGAGGCGTTGGCACTCGTAGGCCAACTAACACTCAAACTCAAAGTGGAAAGTGGTATTTTTATAATCCGTCGGCAAAGAGTTTTGGTGAACCAGAATTTAGAAGGCGTTGGGGAAAAAGAAAGCTAGAGGATAATTGGCGAAGGAAAAATAAACAAATTGGAAATATTGAGCAAATAGCCGAAGAAGAATTTACCGACGAGGTTATTGATAAGAAAATAGGATTGGATAAAAAATCACCTGAATATTATATGGTTGATCTGCCACTTACTGATTCCGCAATGGCAGAATCAGATCTTAAAATACAGGCAGCCTTTTATAATGTTGGTGAAGTATATCGAAATGATCTGAAAGATTATCCCATGGCTGTGGAAGCTTTTAAGGAATTGATTGATAGATATCCTGAAAGCGAGTACAAAGTACCTGCATTTTATGGTTTATTTAAAGTGTATACTATTCAAAGTGATTTAACACAAGCGAATATTTACAGAAATATGATTGTTCGTAATTACCCCGAATCGAAGTATGCTAAGGTACTTGTTGACCCAAACTATTTTAAACAATTTCAGCAGGAGGAAGAAGAACAAAGAATTTATTATTCTAAATCCTTGGTGCTATATAAACAAAAGCAATATTCCGAAGTAGTTAGAAGATGTAATCTTGCATTAAATAAAGGGCCGGAATCAGAATATATACCTAAATACAGGTACCTAAGGGCACTTGCAATGGGTGAGGTTTATGGGGTTACTGTCTTAAAATCTGAATTGGAAAAAGTAAGCCAAGAATTTAAAACAGATCCTGTAGCAAAAACGTCTGAAGATTTATTAGCTTCGATTAAGGCAAATGAATTAAAGAGCTTTAAAGACATCGATTTAGTTAAAGATGATACAAGTGGAAATGTGGCTGAAAGAGATGAAATTGCTCAAAAGACCTTAGCAGAGATAGAAAAAATTTATCAATATAAGCCAGAAAGCACGCATTATATAGCCATAATTGTATCAAAAGAAGCAGATGTAAACCAATTAAAATTTAACATTATTAATTTTAATCTGGATTTTTATATTCAGGAAAGTTATGATATTGAAAGTAAAGAATTTAATCAATTCTTTACTGTTATAATTGTTAAAGACTTTAAAAATGCTGAGGAAAGTTGGGAATATTTTAATAAGTTCAATGTCGAGAAAGAGAGTATTTTCAATGAAATAAAAACTGAAGATTATCAGTTTTTCACTATCTCGGAGTCAAATTTTAAGAAACTCACCGAAGAAAAAATGATTCGTGATTACCTTTTATTTTACAATAACAATTATCAGGAATAATTATTGAAGAAACAATAATTATTAAAGGATTAATCGGAGATTATATGAGAAAAGTAAGCATATTGTGGACGGATGATGAAATAGACTTATTAAAGCCACATATTTTGTTTTTAGAGGAAAAAGGTTTTGAACTTTCTACTGCAAGCAATGGAGACGACGCGATTGAGATGGTAACAAAACAAGATTATGACCTTATTTTTTTGGATGAAAATATGCCAGGGTTAAGTGGCTTACAAACCCTAACATATATTAAGGAATTAAAACCTGATATTCCTGTAATAATGATTACAAAAAGCGAAGAAGAAAATATTATGGATGAGGCTATTGGATCTAAAATCGCTGATTATTTGATTAAGCCTGTAAATCCAAAACAAATTCTTCTAAGTATAAAAAAGAATATCGATACAAAGCGATTAATTTCGGAAAAAACGCTTTCCGACTATCAATCTCAGTTTGGTCAAATAGGATTAAAAATTTCAGATGCCAATTCGTTTGAAGAGTGGGTTGAATTATATAAGAAGCTGGTTTATTGGGAGTTAGAGCTAGAGCAAAACGAAGAAGCAGGAATGCAAGAAGTATTTCATATGCAAAAATCGGATGCAAACAGAGATTTTGCAAGGTTTATTAAAAAAAATTACGAGTCGTGGTTTGAAAACTCTGATAAAAAACCTTTGTTGTCACCCAATTTATTTAAAGAAAGGATTTTCCCAATGCTTGATAATGGGGAAAAGATCTTTGTTTTGCTGATAGATAACTTTAGATACGATCAATGGAAGTTAATACAACCATTGATAAATGAATATTTTATTGTAGAAAAAGAGGAACTTTATTGTAGCATTTTACCTACCGCTACGCAATACTCTCGAAATGCTATTTTTGCCGGGCTTATGCCTTACGAAATAAACAAATTGCATCCAGAGTATTGGTTACACGACGAAGAAGAAGGTTGCAAAAACATGAAAGAAAATTAGTTGTTTCAAACTCAGTTAAATAGATTTGGTAAAAAGTATAAATACTTCTACGAAAAAATTAGTCATTTAAAAACTGGAGAAAAAGTAGTAGATAACATCAACGATTTACTTAATAATCAGTTGAATATTTTAGTTTACAACTACATTGATATGCTATCGCATGCAATAACGGAGATAGAAATGATTCGGGAACTAGCAAACGACGAACCAGCCTACCGATCTTTAACTTTGTCATGGTTTAAACATTCACCGTTATTTGCATTAATTAAGGAACTTCAAAATCATAAATTTAAAATAATTATAACTACAGATCATGGAACTGTTAGGGTTAAAAATCCTGTAAAAGTTGTTGGTGATAAAAATACATCTACAAATCTTAGGTATAAGAATGGTAGGAATTTGAACTATAATCCAAAAGAGGTTTTTGAAATTCGAGATCCCCAAAAAGCTCATCTACCAAAAACAAATATAAGTACTAGCTATATATTTGCAATTAACGATGATTTCTTGGCATACCCAAACAATTATAATTACTACGTAAGTTATTATAAAGATACTTTTCAGCATTGAGGAGTTTCCCTCGAAGAAATGATTATTCCATTTATCAAATTAAAACCAAATAATTAAAAAAAATCGTTAAATTGCATATATGGAAACGTTGATTCTAAAATCATTGTCAGATTTGAACGTTGTGGCAGATAAGTTTTTGAGATTAATGCGAGATCAAAAAACATTTGCTTTTTTTGGACCCATGGGTGTTGGCAAAACTACTTTCATAAAAGCTTTATGCAATGAGTTAGGAGTAGTAGAAATAGTTACGAGCCCTACTTTTGCTTTGGTAAATGAATATCAAACCAATCAAGGCGATGTAATTTATCATTTCGATTTTTACCGAATTGAAAAGATTGAAGAAGTTTATGACTTTGGTTATGAAGATTATTTCTTTTCAGGGAATTATTGTTTCATTGAATGGCCAGATAAGGTAGCAGAAATCTTACCAGAAAATGTTGTTTATGTACAAATGGTTGAAAACAGCGATGGTACAAGAACAATAAACATTCGTTAAATTTTATTAGTAGTTAAAAGATCATTAAAAAATACTTGAAAATACCAAGTATTTATCTTATTTTGGGAGTTCTCTTTAATTGTTATTCCCTAACCAGAGTTAAATATGTCGGATAAAAAGGAAAAGTCAGGTTATGCATTTGGTAGTACTGGGTTTTTACCGCAGGAAGAAATGCTCGAAATAGGAAAGAAAAAACAAAAACTTATTATCGGGATTCCAAAAGAAAACAAAAAATATGAAAGTCGTGTTGGCTTAACACCCGAAGCAGTTGAGATTTTGGTTAACAATGGGCATGAAGTAATTTTAGAAAAAGGAGCAGGAAAAGCAGCCAATTATGTAGATACAAATTATAGTGAAAATGGAGCGCAAATAGTTGATACCCGCGATGAAGTTTTTCAATGTGATATCATTTTAAAAATAGCTCCTCCATCAATAGAAGAAATTGAGTTATTCAAAGGAGCACAGGTACTAATGTCTTCTCTTAATTTTCCTTCACAATCAGAAGATTACATCCGAAAGTTAATGCAGAAGAAAATAACTGCTATTTCTTTTGAAGGCTTAAAAGATGAAGATAATATATATCCTGTGGTAAGGTCAATGAGTGAAATTGCTGGTACAACATCAATCCTGATTGCATCAGAATATTTAAGCAATGTAAATGAAGGTAAAGGTGTAATGCTTGGTGGCGTAAGTGGTATTACCCCAACCGAAGTGCTTATTCTAGGTGCAGGAACTGCCGCTGAATATGCGGCTAGAGCAGCTATTGGTTTAGGTGCTTTCATAAAAGTTTTTGATTTCTCAGTAACAAAATTGAAGCGATTACAGAAAAATCTTTCAACTCGTTTATTCACTTCTGTATTTCATCCAAGGGTTATGGAAAAGCATTTAAGATCAGCTGATGTGGTGATAGGAGCTATGCATATGGGTGAATCAGGACATCAATTTCTTATCACTGAAGAGATGGTTAAAGAAATGAAAAAAGGAGCAGTAATAATTGATTTAAGTATAGATCAAGGCGGATGCATTGAAACCTCTGAATGTAGAAATCATTCAAATCCGGTTTATAAAAAGTATGATGTAATCCATTATTGCGTTCCAAACATAGCATCGCGTGTTGCAAGAACTGCTTCTATTGCTTTAAGTAATGTGTTTAACCCATTGTTATTAAGTATAGCAGATGCAGGAGGAGTGCAGAAACTTCTAAAGTATGACCCAGGACTTAGACATGGTGTGTACGTATATAATGGAATTCTTACCAATACGAGGATTGGTAACTACTTTGGAATACCATCAAAAGATATTGATTTATTAATGGCGGCCTTTTAACTTTTATATGTTTAGAACGATCATTTTCTTTTTATATTTCTCTGGATCCTCCTCTAGGATGTCTTTTTCAATTTCATT